>SKMM01000067.1 GCA_007121055.1 Paracoccaceae bacterium
CCGCGCGGGGGGTGGCGGGCGGGGGTGGGTGGGTGCGACGCCCGGCACCCCCCGCGCGGGGCGTCCGGGCGCACCGCCCTCACCCCTCGCGCTCCGGCATCAGGAAATGCCCGATGGCCTGGGCAAACGGCCGCTGCCGGTTGTCCTGCCACGCCTCCACCTGCACGCTCGCATACCGCCGCCCCGAGCGCGTCACCCGCGCCCGCGCATAGGCGTCCCGCGGCAGCCCGGAGCGCAGGTAGTCGACCGTGAACCCGATGGTCTTGGGCAGCCGCGGCAGGGTCTCGGGCCCCAGCCCGGCGGGGTCCAGCCGCCCGCTCTCCATCTCATCCCACAGGATCGACCAGGACAGCTCGATAATGGCGGTGACCTCGAGGAACGCGGCCGTCACCCCGCCATGGATCGCTGGCAGATAGGGGTTGCCGATCAGCTTCTCGTCAAACGGCAGCAGCCCCGTCAGCTCATCCCCCCGCCGGTCAAAACCGATCCCAAGATACCCGATATACGGCACCCCCGCCACCAGCGCGGCCAGCACCGCATCCCGGCGCTGCTTGACCACCTGCACGGGCTCCGGCGTCCGGCTCATGCCCCCGCCCCCGGCGCACGCTCCAGCGTGAACGTCCCCGTGGCCATGGCCACGGGCCGGTCGGCATCCCCGTCGCTGGCGGTTGCCCGCACGAACACCACCGAGCGTGTCACGTGATAGCACTCCGCCCGCGCCCGGATCCGCTCGCCGGGTGTCGCGGGACGCATGTAGTCGATGCGCAGGTCGATGGTCGCGGTCCCCGCGGCCTCGGGCAGCGACAGCACCGCCGTGCCGCAACAGGTGTCCATCAGGGCCGAGACCGCGCCGCCATGGATCACCCCGGTGCGCGGATCGCCCACGAAGCGCGCGTCCCAAGCCATCGACAGCTCCGCCCAGCCCTCGCCCAGCCGGTCGAGCCCGATGCCCAGCGCCTGCGCATGGGGAATGACCTCGATGAACCGCCGCGCCCGCTCGGTCCCCTCGGCGCCCAGCGCCGCGCCGATCGACACGGGGCCCTGCCGCCCCTCACCGCTTTCCGCCGCCATGACCGCGCGCACCCCGCTTCAGACCGCCACCTTCATCGCCCGCGCCCGGTCGGTGCGCAACCCTCCGGGTCGCCTCCATCAGGTCAGCCGCCCACCCGGCGGCCGTAGGGGCCTGCGCGGCCCATGACCCTGCGTGCCTCAGCCTCGGACAGGGCGAAACGGGGCCATGGCGGCGCGGGCCAGCGCATCGGCCCGCTCGTTCTCGGGGTGGCCGGCGTGGCCCTTGACCCACTCCCACCGCACACGGTGCGGCTGGCTGGCCGCCTCCAGCCGCTGCCACAGCTCCACGTTCTTGACGGGTTTGCCATCGGCGGTGCGCCAGCCGCGGCGCTTCCAGTTGGCCAGCCAGCCGGTGATGCCGTTCTTCACGTAGGCGCTGTCGGTCACCACGGTGATCTCGGACGGCCGCGACAGTCCCTCCAGGGCCGCAATGGCCGCCAGAAGCTCCATGCGGTTGTTGGTGGTCTGCGCCTCGCCGCCCGACAGTTCGCGCTCCCGCAGCACCGCACCGCCTTCGATGGCCTGCAACACCACGCCCCAGCCCCCCGGGCCCGGGTTGCCGCTGCAGGCCCCGTCGGTGAAGGCGAATAGCTCCGGCATCCCTCAGCGCCCGAACAGGAACCCGAGGCCGAGGCAGACCATCACCACCAGCGTCAGCACGATGCGGAAGCCGATCCACCAGGGCGGCACCAGCTTCCACTGGCTGAACTGCAGATCGAGCGACAGCATCGCGAAGAACCCCACGAACAGCGCCGACAGGGACGCCGCCTGCGTGCCGCCCACCGCAAAGAACACCCACAGCGCCGGCAGCACCGAGGTGCCGTAGGCGCGCCACTGCAGGTCGGGCTCGGCGCGCGTGGCAAAGCCCCACAGCACGCCGCCCATGAAGCACAGGATGATGGTGCCATAGGCGATCAGCACCGGCGCGCCGACGAAGCGTGCCCCCAGCACCGCCTCGCCCAGCCCGGCCAGCGGGGGGATCAGCACCGTCAGCGCCCCCCAGACGAAAGGGATCAGCCCCGCAAATCCCAGTGACAGCGCCGCCCGTGGGGTCATCCGTTCGCCCTCCCTGCCATGTCCGGGGCCCGTCCGGGGCCGAGACCCCTCCTGCGGCGGCGCGGCGCCGAGCGCAACCCCCCGGGGCCGGCCTGCGCCAACCCGCAGACCCCTCCGGGACGGCCTCAGGCGGGCTCGCGCAGCAGGCGGGGAACCTTGAACTCGACCCGCTCCACGGCGGTCTCGACCAGCTCGCGGGTGACGTCATAGCGGGCGGCGAAGGCGGCGATGACTTCCTCCACCAACTCCTCGGGCGCGCTGGCACCGGCGGTCAGGCCCACGGCCTGCACCCCCTCCAGCGCGCGCCAGTCGATGTCGGCGGCGCGCTGCACCAGCTGCGCATATCCGCAGCCCGCGGCCCGTCCCACCTCCACCAACCGCTGCGAGTTCGAGGAGTTCGGCGCCCCGATCACCAGCAGCGCGTCGATCTTCGGCGCCACCGCCTTGACCGCCGCCTGCCGGTTGGTGGTGGCGTAGCAGATGTCTTCCTTGTGCGGCCCCTGAATGGCGGGGAACCGCGCCTGCAGCGCCGCCACCACGGCCGCGGTGTCGTCCACAGACAGCGTGGTCTGGGTGATGAAAGCGAGCCGCTCGGGGTCGCGCACCTGCAGGCCCGCCACATCCTCGGGCGTCTCCACCAGCAGCACCTCGCCCGGCGGCAACTGGCCCATGGTCCCTTCCGTCTCCGGATGGCCCGCGTGGCCGATCATCACCAGCTGCCGGCCGTTCTCATGGTGCCGCGCGGCCTCCATGTGGACCTTGGTCACCAGCGGGCAGGTCGCGTCCACCGCCAGCATCTGCCGCCGGGCGGCCTCGGCCGGCACCGCCTTGGGCACGCCATGGGCCGAGAAGATCACCGGCCGGTCGTCGGGGCAGTCGTCCAGCTCCTCGACGAACACCGCGCCCTTGGCCCGCAGCCCGTCCACGACATAGCGGTTGTGCACGATCTCGTGGCGCACATAGACGGGCGGGCCCCAGCGCTCCAGCGCCATCTCCACGATCTTGATGGCGCGGTCCACACCGGCGCAGAAGCCGCGGGGGGCGGCGACGTAAAGGGTCAGCGGGGGCTTGGACATGGGGCGGGCTCCTTGCTTGCCCAGAGCCTAACCCGGCCGGGCAGGCCCGTCGAGGGGTGCGCCGCCACCGCGCAGGGCCCTCCCCGCGGCCAAAGGTCCGGACCCCGCCCGGCCGGAGGCGTCACTCCTCCCCGGCGTCCGCCGGCTCGACACGGGGTTCGCGGGCCTCTCGGGGGGGGCGGCCGATGATGTCGCGCAGTTCGTCGAGCTCGATGAAGTTGTCGGCCTGCCGGCGCAGCTCGTCGGCGATCATCGGCGGGCTCGAGCGGATGGTCGAGACCACCGACACCCGCACCCCCTGCCGCTGCAGGCTCTCCACCAGCGGGCGGAAATCCCCGTCGCCGGAGAACAGCACCGCATGGTCCATCCGCGGCGCCAGCTCCATCGCGTCCACCGCAAGCTCGATGTCCATGTTGCCCTTGACCTTGCGCCGGCCCATGCTGTCGACGAACTCCTTCGCGGGCTTGGTGACCATGGCAAAGCCGTTGTAGTGCAGCCAGTCCACCAGCGGCCGGATTGGCGAGTACTCCTCGCTCTCGACCACGGCGGTATAATAGAACGCGCGCAGCAGCCGTCCGCGGCGCATGAATTCCTGGCGCAGAAGCTTGTAATCTATATCGAACCCCAGCGCCCGGGCCGAGGCGTAAAGGTTCGCCCCGTCAATGAAGAGCGCCAGGCGTTCGTCGCGATAAAACATCCAGTTGATCCCTTTTGCGTGAAAATCCGACCCGAAGCC
>SKMM01000105.1 GCA_007121055.1 Paracoccaceae bacterium
GCGCGGGCCGGGTGCTGGCGCTGCTCCGCGCGCAGGGCTGAGGCCCGCCCGCCGCGGCACTGCCCGGTTGCGCGGCGTCATGCCTGTTTTCCGGGCGTTTCATCCGGTCTCAGCTGGCAAAATTTCTTGACCGATGGACCCGGCTGTTTCATTCCCGAAGGCGGTCGCGTGAAACCTTGCGCGTGCCACCGGCCGGATTGGCGAGATTCTGCGCATCCGGCTCCAGAAAAGCCCCCAAGGGGGCACTCCACAGGGATGAGGTATCCATGAAAAGGTCTGTTCTTCTCGGGTCGATTGCGGCGGCTGCGTCGCTGGCTGCCAGCGCGGCCTCGGCCAATACGCTGCAGGAGGTCATCGACCGCGGCGAGCTGCGCTGCGGCGTGTCGACCGGGCTTGCGGGCTTCTCGGCGCCGGACGCCAATGGCGTCTGGCAGGGTTTCGACGTGGCCAAGTGCCGGGCGGTCGCGGCCGCGGTGCTCGATGACCCCATGGCGGTGGAATTCGTGCCCACCACCGGGCAGACCCGCTTCACCGCGCTGGCCTCGGGCGAGGTCGACATGCTGGCGCGCAACACCACCTGGACCTTCACGCGCGACGTCGACCTGAACCTGCGCTTCGTCGGCATCAACTATTACGACGGCCAGGGCTTCATGATCGGCGCCGACATGGGCGTGGGCTCGGCGATGGAGCTCGATGGCGCCACCGTCTGCATCCAGACCGGCACCACCACCGAACTGAACCTCGCCGACTTCTTCCGCGCCAACGGCATGGAGTACGAGCCGGTTCCGATCGAGACCAACGCCGAGGCGCAGCAGCAGTACCTCGCGGGCGCCTGCGACGTGTACACCACCGACGTCTCAGGCCTGGCCGCCACGCGCGCGAGCTTTGCCGACCCCGAGAACCACGTCATCCTGCCCGAGATCATCTCCAAGGAGCCGCTGAGCCTGGTGGTCCGCGATGGCGATGACCGCTGGGCCGCCGTGGTGCAGTGGGTGTTCATCGCGCTGGTGGCCGCCGAAGAGCTGGGCATCACCTCGGCCAACGTCGCGGAACTCGCCCAGGGCACCGATAGCCCGGAGATCAACCGCCTGCTGGGCTCGGAAGGCGAGATGGGCGACATGCTCGGCCTCGACAGCGACTGGGCCGTGCGCGCGATCTCGGCCGCCGGAAACTATGGCGAGATCTTTGCCGCCAACATCGGCGAGGGCACGCCCATCGGTCTCGCCCGCGGCCTGAACGCGCAGTGGACCCAGGGCGGGCTGCTCTACGCGCCGCCGTTCCGCTGATCTGAGGGTCCGGGGGGCGCGGTCTGCGCCCCCCGTTTCCGTCCGGCCGGCCGCCGGACGCCGCCGCTCCGGCCCGCACGGGCAGAACGCAAAGAACAGCGGAGCGGGCGCAGGGGGTAGAAGGCGATGGCGACGACGACGGGCGAGTTTCCGCGCAAGACCTTCAACCTGGGCATGCTGCTGTATGACAAGCGGTATCGCTCGCTGACTATCCAGGTCTTCGTGCTGTTCCTGCTGATGGCCGGCGTCGCCTGGCTGATCGACAACACGGTCACCAACCTGGCCGCCATGGGCCGGGACTTCTCGTTCCGCTTCCTGTGGCAGACGGCGGGCTATGACATCAACCAGCGGCTGATCGAGTACAACAGCCAGATGTCGCACGGCCGCGCCGCGCTGGTGGGGCTGCTCAACACCATCCTGCTGGCGGTGCTGGCCTGCATCCTCGCGACCGTCGTGGGGGTGATGGCCGGCATCCTGCGTCTGTCCAACAACTGGATCGTCGCGCGGCTGATGACGGTCTATGTCGAGATCTTCCGCAACATCCCCACACTACTGTGGATCCTGATCATCTTTGCCATCATGACCGAGGCGATGCCGCCGCCCTCGGCCTTCCGTGGGGACGATCCGGCCTCGTCGATGATCCTGTTCGACTCGGTCGCGGTCACCAACCGCGGGGTGTTCATCCCCGAACCCGGGCTGTCGCGGGGCCTTGGCTATCTGGCGCTGGGGGCGGTGTTCATCCCGCTCGACGCGCTCGCCATCCTGCTGGTGGTCGTGGGCTCGATCTGGGCCAACAAGCGGCTGATCGCGCACGCCACCGCCGTGCAGGAGGCCACCGGAATCCGCCCCAAGACCTGGTGGAAGTCGATCCTGATCCTGACGGTGCCGCTGATCGCGCTGCTGGTCGCGCTGGGCTTCCACCTGAACTACCCCGAGCTGCGCGGCTTCAACTTCGGTGGTGGCCTTCATCTGCGCAACTCGCTGATCGCGATGTGGTTCGCGCTGGGGATCTATACCGGCGCCTTCATTGCCGAGATCGTGCGGGCGGGCATTCTGGCGGTGTCCAAGGGTCAGACGGAGGCGGCCTTTGCGCTGGGGCTGCGGCCGGGGCTGACCATGCGGCTGGTGATCCTGCCGCAGGCGCTGCGGGTGATCATCCCGCCGATGATCTCGCAGTACCTCAACATCACCAAGAACACCTCGCTGGCGCTGGCGGTGGGGTACATGGACCTGCGCTCCACCCTCGGCGGCATCACCATCAACCAGACCGGCCGCGAGCTGGAGGGCATGCTGCTGTTGATGCTCATCTATCTTGCGCTGTCGCTGATGATCTCGGGCGCGATGAACGTCTACAACTCGCGCGTCAAGCTGAAGGAGCGCTGAGATGGCCCGCAACGCGCCCGTGGCTTACGTCCGCGACCAGATGCTCCCCGAACAGGCCCCACCGCTGGCCGAGACCGGCGCGGTGAAATGGGTCCGCGAGAACCTGTTCTCGGGCTGGCTCAACACACTGCTGACCTTCGCCTCGCTTTATGTGATCTGGTGGCTGGCGGTGCACACCGTGCCGTGGTTCGCGAATTCGGTGTGGCGGGCCGACAGCCTGCGCGAATGCCGCGAGATCCTCGACGGCACCTCGGGCGCCTGTTTCGCGGTGATCGTGGAGCGCTGGAACCAGCTTCTGTTCGGCTTCTACCCGCCGCAGCACTACTGGCGCCCGGTTCTGGCGCTGGTGCTTCTGTTCGTGGCGCTGGCGCCACTTCTGTTCACCGCCCTGCCGCGCAAGCTTCTGTGGGGCTCGCTGGCCTATCCCTTCGTCGCCTATCACCTGCTGTGGGGCGGCTCGATCTGGCTGCCGGTCACGGCGGCCATGGGCTTCGGGGCGGGCTATCTCGCCTGGCGGGTGATCCAGCCGATCAATTCGCTTTTGGCTGTGACCGCGGCGATCCTCGCGCCGGTGCTGTGGTGGCTGCTGGCGGCGGGGCCGCTGAACGGGGCGCTGACCTCGGTGGCGCCCATCGGTCTGGAGTTCGTGCGCTCGGACCGGTTCGGAGGGTTCCTGATCTCGCTGGTGATCGGGGTGACGGCGATCTCGCTGTCGCTGCCGCTGGGCATCCTGCTGGCGCTGGGGCGCAAGTCGGACATGTTCCTGCTCAAGGCCGTCTGCGTCATCTTCATCGAGTTCATCCGCGGCGTGCCGCTGATCACGCTGCTGTTCACCGCGTCGCTTCTGCTGAACTTCTTCCTGCCGCCGGGCACCAGCTTCGACCTGATCCTGCGGGTGATCATCATGGTCACCATCTTCGCCGCGGCCTATATCGCCGAGGCCGTGCGCGGGGGCCTCGCCGCCCTGCCGCGGGGACAGTACGAGGCGGCCGATTCGCTGGGGCTCGACTACTGGAAATCCATGCGGCTGATCATCCTGCCGCAGGCGCTGAAGATTTCCATCCCGGCCATCGTCAACATCTTCATCGGGCTGTTCAAGGACACCACGCTGGTGGTGTTCATCGGCCTGCTGGACCCGATCGGTCTGTCCAACGCCATCCGCGCCGACACCGCCTGGAACGGCATCTACTGGGAGCTGTTCATCTTCATCGGCGCGCTGTTCTTCATCTTCTGCTTCGGCATGTCGCGCTA
>SKMM01000364.1 GCA_007121055.1 Paracoccaceae bacterium
CTGAAACACAGTCTTCGCCAGATCGCGCCAGACCGTGCCAATCCCCGACATGACCGCTCCCCTCTGTGGATCTTCGCACACCCACCTTGCCACATCGATGCCGTCGGGGGGCGGTCACATCATCAACGCCTCACCAGCCGCTCCGACAGCCCCACCGCCCGCCCCGCCTCGGCCGCCTCCTCGCCTCCGACGTCCCGGTCCAGGCCCTCTGATACCAATTGCGCCAGGTATTGACCGGTGCTTTCGCGACACCCTTTGTGCAGGATGCGGCTGATGGGAGCACCAATTTAAAACAAGGGGTTGAGATGGCTGGGGCGGTAGGATTCGAACCTACGGTACACGGTACCAAAAACCGCTGCCTTACCGCTTGGCTACGCCCCAACTGCGCGGTGTCTTACTCAAGCCGCAAGGGGGCTGCAACCCCCTTGGGCGCGTCCCGCCTGGGGTCGACGGAGTCGGCACGCGCACTCGCCCGGGTGGTCTGTGCAGGGCCAACGTGGAGGCTGGGGGAGCGGCTGCGTGGGGTTGAGCAAGAGGGGGGGCGGCCTGCATCCGCTAGGAGTTGGGGGCGGGGAGGAATGTCAGGGGACGATGCGGGCGTAGCGCACGCCCGACAGTGACGCCCCCGCGATCAGGCCGGCCTGGCCGAACACGAGCGCGATGATCGGCGCCTGGCGCGTGGTGGTGTCCATGCCGGCCGCCGCGCCGCCTTCGGGCGTGGCATAGCGCAGATCGGCGCTGACGGCCCAGCCCTCGGCGCTGCGGAAATCGGCCAGCGCCTCGCGCGTCATGAAGAACAGCGCGTGCGCGTATTGCTGCGCGCCGATCTGCAACCCGACGCTGGCGCGGGTGGCCGAGTAGTAGTCCACCGACACGCCGTCGATGCGCAGCGCGCCGCGGCCATAGGCACCACCGAGGAACAGCCCGCCCTCCGTCACCAGCGGCATGAACAAGACGCCGTGGGCGTTGTCGGCCAACTCGCGCGTGCCCGGATAGCGTTCGAACAGGAAGTCGCGCATGGCGTCCACCCGCGCGTCGAGAATTTCGGGCCCCGGCCCACCCACCGGATTGCCGCAGCCCGCCAGCAAGAGCCCCGTGCCGCCCAGCCCCGCGATCAGGCCGCGCCGTGTCATCCTGTCCATCCGCCCAAGTCCCATGCCTGTATGCCATGCCCGCCCCGCTGTGCCGCGGGTTGACGGCAGGATACAGCAAGCCGCCGGGGCTGTCATGCCACTTGCACAGGGCGCGGCGCAGCGCCGCTCAGGGCCGTCCCAGGAGTCGCGCGACTTCGGGGGCGAAGTAGGTGAGCACCCCGTCGCAGCCCGCCCGACGGAAGGACAGCAGGCTCTCCAGCATCACCTTCTGCCCGTCGAGCCAGCCGCGCTCGGCCGCGCCCTGCAGCATCGCGTATTCCCCTGACACCTGATAGGCATAGGTGGGCGCGCCGAAGGCGTCCTTCACGCGCCGGCAGATGTCCAGATAGGGCATGCCGGGCTTGACCATCACCATGTCCGCACCCTCGGACAGGTCGCGTTCGACCAGCCGCAGCGCCTCGTTCGAGTTGCCCGGGTGCATCTGGTAGGTCAGCTTGTCGCCCTTCAACGCGCCCGCGGCCCCCACCGCATCCCGGAACGGCCCGTAGAAGGCCGAGGCATACTTGGCCGCATAGCTCATGATGGCCACATGCTGGTGGCCCGCGGCCTCCAGCGCCGCCCGCAGCGCCCCGATGCGGCCGTCCATCATGTCCGAGGGGCCGAGGATGTCCGCCCCCGCCTCGGCCTGCGCCAGCGCCATCTTCACCAGAGCCTCGACGGTTTCATCGTTCAGGATCTCGCCGCCCACCACGAAGCCGTCATGGCCCTGCGCGTTGTAGGGGTCGAGCGCGATGTCGGTCATCACCACCAGCTCCGGCACCGCGGCCTTCACCGCCCGCACCGCGCGGTTGGTCAGGTTGTCCGGGTTCCAGGCTTCGACACAGTCGTCGGTCTTCACGCTCGCGTCGGTGAAGGGGAAGATGCAGATCGCGGGGATGCCCAGTTCGGCCGCCTCCCGCGCCGCCGCCACCACCCGGTCGACCGAGCGTCGCACCACCCCGGGCATCGAGGCGATGGGCTCCTCCACCCCCTCGCCATCGCGCACGAACACCGGCCAGATCAGGTCGGCGGTGGACAGGCGGTGTTCCTGCGCCAGATCGCGCAAGGCGGACAGGCGGCGCAGGCGGCGGAACCGGGCGGCGGGGAAGGGGGCGACGGTCGGGCGCATCCGGACCTCTTGCTTGCGGTTAGTGGTTGCGCCCCCTGTGTGCGCCGATATCACGGGCGCGGCAAGACCGGGCGGGCCGCGGCCGCGCCCGGCCCCGGGGCCATGCGCCGCGGGCAGTGGGCAACCCAAGTGCGGGGCGGACAAGTGCATTGGCAGTCGAGCCTTCTGACCTTCATCGACCTGCGGTCGTTCTCCAACATCTGGTTCTGGATCGCGTTGGCGGTGATGTGGTCGTGGCTCAGCCACTACATCCTCGGGGTGCCCTTCGACATGGTTGCCCGCGCCCGGCGCGACGGCGGGCAGGCCATGGCCGATCTCGAGGCGGTGGTGGCCGCCCATGTCCGGCGCCGGCTGGACACGGTGGCGCGGTCGGGCCAGTGGATGGCGGCCCTTCTGGCCTTTGCGCTGACGGTGCTGGCGATGCTGGGCTTCGTCTATGGCTTGCAGCTGGGGCAGGCGGTGTTCCTGCTGGCAATGCCGGCGACGGTGGTGGGGGCGCTCGGCCTGCGGGCTTCGCACCGGCTCGTCCGCGACCCGCTTGCCGGCGAGGCGCTCTGCGCCTATCTCGCGCGCCAGCGCCTGGTGATCCAGCTGTTGGGGGCGGTCTCGATCCCGCTGACGACCTTCTGGGCTGTGCTTCAGGTGATGACCACGCCGGTGTTGGGCGGGTGAGCCCGCGATCTCCGCTGAGGACCCCGTGATGCCCGACACCGCCCGCCCCGCCTCCCGCCTGCTGATGGGCGGCGCCCCCGAGGGCTTCGACGCAGCCCTCATCTCGCGTGAACTCGACCGCGGCGCGCCGGCGGTGGTCCATGTCGCCCGCGACGACCGGCGCATGGAGGCGATGCGCGCAGCCCTGGCCTTCATGGCGCCGCAGGCCGTGGTGCTGACCTTTCCCGCCTGGGACTGCCTGCCCTTCGACCGCGTCTCACCGAACCCGGAAATCGGCGCCGCGCGCATGGCCACGCTCGCGGCGCTGGCGCACGGCCTGCCCGCCCCCTTCGTCCTCCTCACCACCCTCAACGCCGCCGCGCAGAAGGTCCCGGCCCGCGAGGTCCTGGACAACGCCGTCTTCCATGCCCAGGTCGGCCGCCGCATCGACGAGGGCGCCCTGCGCGACTTCCTCGCACGCATGGGGTTTTCGGCCGCCCCCACGGTGACGGAGCCCGGCGACTACGCCATCCGCGGCGGCATCTTCGATATCTGGGCGCCGGGGCAGGGCGGTCCCGTCCGCCTCGACCTCTTCGGCGACGTGCTTGACGGCGCCCGCCGCTTCGACGCCGCCACCCAGCGCACCACCGAAAAACTCGACCGCGTGGACCTCGCCCCCGCCTCCGAGGTCATCCTCGACGATGCCGCCATCGCCCGCTTCCGCACCGCCTGGCGCGCCGAATTCGGCGCCGCCGGTGACGATCCAATATACGAATCCGTCTCCGCGGGCCGCAAACACCAGGGGATCGAACACTGGCTCCCGTGGTTCCACGACCGGCTGGAGACGCTCTTCGACTACCTCCCCGGCGCCTCCGTCATGCTCGACGACCGCATCGAGGCCGCCCGCGCCTCCCGCTGGGAGGCCATCGCCGAGCAATACGCCGCCCGCCGCGAGGCCATGGCCGACCGCACCCGCGGCGGCTACAAACCCTGCCCGC
>SKMM01000274.1 GCA_007121055.1 Paracoccaceae bacterium
CGGGCACCGCCGACAGCCCCTTAGGTGCGGCCAGTACCGCCCCGGCCACGAACCGGTCGCGCCGCGCCGCCCATCCGTCGCGGGAGCGCAGCCGCCGCACCACGCCCGATTGCGGCAGTTCCTGCCAGTCCACGCCCGCCGCGCGCGCCCAGGCCGCCACGCGCCGGTCGCGGGCGAAGGTCCAGAGCGTCCCGGTCTCCTCGTGGCTGATCAGCCGGGTGATCCGGTGGCGGCGGCTGAGCCCGTCCAGCACCTCCACCGCGTCGCCTGTCCGCACCACCAGCGGCGCCCCCAGCGCCGCGAGATCCCCCCGCAACGCTTCGAGACACTCCGCCACGAAGGCCCACTGCCGGGCCGAGGCGTCGGGCTGCGCCCAGAGTTCGGGCTCGGCAATGTAGAGCGGCAGGACGGGCCCCGCCGCCGCGGCCCTGGCCAGCGCCGGGTGGTCCTCGATGCGCAGGTCGCGCTTGAACCAGACGATCGTTCCCATCATGCCCCGTCACCTAGGCGCTGCCCGCCGGCTGCCCACCTGTTCGTGCCTTGTTCCATCGCTAGCGCCCCTCGCCCCGCCGGGCAAGGCGGTTGAACCGTCTGGCGCGCCAGCCTAGCTTGCGCCCAACCTGTGCTCCCAATCCCCCGACCCGCGCCAACCCGCGCCAAGGAGAGCCCATGAAGGATGCAGCCCCCCAGCCGATCCGCTTGGCCGACTACACCCCACCGCCGTTTCTGGTGGAGCGTGTGGCGCTGACCTTCCGGCTGGCGCCCAAGGCCACGCGGGTGGTCTCGCGCATGCGGTTCCTGCGCAATCCGGCCGCCCCCGGGGGCGACCTGCGGCTCGATGGCGAGGGACTGAAGCTGATCCGGGCCGCCATCGACGGGCGCGAATTGCAGGCAAGCCCTGATGCGACGGGGCTGACGGTGCCGGCGGCCCATTTGCCGAGCGCCTTCGACTGGGAGGCGGAGGTGGAAATCGCGCCGGAGGACAACACCGCGCTCGAGGGGCTCTACATGTCCAAGGGCATGTATTGCACGCAGTGCGAGGCGGAGGGGTTCCGCAAGATTACCTTCTACCCCGACCGCCCCGATGTGATGGCTCCGTTCCATGTGCGCATCGAATCCGACCTGCCGGTGCTTCTGTCCAACGGCAACCTGAGCGCCTCGGGCGAGGGCTGGGCCGAATGGGACGATCCCTGGCCCAAGCCCGCCTATCTGTTCGCTCTGGTGGCGGGCGATTTGCGCGCCCATGCCGACCGCTTCACCACCGCTTCGGGTCGCGAGGTGGCGCTGAACATCTGGGTCCGGCCCGGCGACGAGAACCGCTGCGACTATGCCATGGACGCGCTGAAACGCTCCATGCGCTGGGACGAGCAGGTCTATGGCCGGGAATACGACCTCGATGTGTTCAACATCGTCGCGGTGGACGACTTCAACATGGGCGCGATGGAGAACAAGGGGCTGAACATCTTCAACTCCCGCTACGTTCTCGCCTCCCCCGAGACCGCCACCGACCAGGATTACGACAACATCGAGCGCATCGTCGCGCACGAGTATTTCCACAACTGGACCGGCAACCGCATCACCTGCCGCGACTGGTTCCAGCTCTGCCTCAAGGAGGGGCTGACGGTCTTCCGCGACCAGCAGTTCAGCGCCGACATGCGGTCCGCGGCGGTGAAGCGCATCGAGGACGTGCTGACCCTGCGCGCCCGCCAGTTCCGCGAGGACACCGGGCCGCTCGCCCACCCCGTCCGCCCCGACAGCTATTTCGAGATCAACAACTTCTACACCGCCACGGTGTACGAAAAGGGCGCCGAGATCATCCGCATGCTCCACACCCTCGTGGGGCCGGAGGTTTACGCCAAGGCGCTGACGCTCTATTTCGACCGCCACGACGGGCAGGCCTGCACCATCGAGGACTGGCTGCGGGTATTCGAGGACGCCACCGGCCGGGACCTGAGCCAGTTTGCCCGCTGGTACACCCAGGCCGGCACCCCCCGCCTGAGCGTGGAGGAGCACTGGGACGAGCCCACCGGCCGTTTCACCCTGACCCTCAGCCAGCACACGCCCCCCACCCCGGGCCAGCCCGAGAAGGCGCCCCTGGTGATCCCCGTGGCCGTGGGCTTGCTGGGCCCTGCGGGGGACGAGATCATGCCCACCCGCGTGATCGAACTCACGGACGAACGCCAGAGCCTCAGCATCGAGGGCCTGCCCGCCCGCCCGGTGCCATCGGTGCTGCGGGGTTTCTCCGCCCCGGTGATCGTGCACCACGATGTCACCCCCGAACGCCGGGCCTTCCTGCTGGCGCATGACACCGACCCCTTCTCGCGATGGGAGGCCGGGCGCAGCCTCGCCCGCGACGTGCTCATGGCGATGGTGCGCGAGGACGCCGCGCCGGGCCCCGACTACCTTGACGCGCTGGCCGCGATGCTGGGGGACGACTCGCTCGACCCCGCCTTCCGGGCGCTGGCCCTGCGTGCGCCGTCCGAGGACGACATCGCCCAGGCCCTGCATGAAGCCGGCCACACCCCCGATCCGCTGGCGGTCCACGCCGCCCGTGAAAAGCTGCTGCGCAGCGTCGCTGGTCACCTCGAGGCCCCGCTCGCCCAGGCCGTCGAGGCCATGGACACCCCGGGCCCGTACAGCCCCGACGCCCGCGACGCCGGCCGCCGGGCGCTGCGGCTGGCGGCGCTGGGCTATCTCGCGCGCCGGGACGGCGGCGAGCGCGCGGCGAAGCTCTTTGCCGCGGCCGACAACATGACCGAGCAGATGGGGGCGCTGACCGCGCTCCTGCACGCGGGCGGTGGGCAGGAGGAGCTTGGGCGCTTCTACCGCCAATGGTCCCACGATCGGCTGGTGGTGGACAAATGGTTCGCCGTGCAGGTGGCCTGCGCCGCCCCTGACCGGACGGTTGAAACAGCCTGCACCCTCACCCGCCATCCGGAGTTCGACTGGAAGAATCCCAACCGCTTCCGCTCGGTCCTCGGCGCGCTGGCGATGAACACCGCCGGCTTCCACGCCCCCGACGGCTCAGGCTACGGCCTGCTCGCCGACTGGCTGATCCGGCTCGACCCGGTCAACCCGCAGACCGCCGCGCGGCTGTCCACCGCCTTCGAGACGTGGCGCCGCTACGACCCCGCCCGCCAGTCCCGCATCCGTGCAGCCCTCGAACGCATCCGCGCCACGCCGGACCTCAGCCGCGATCTGACCGAGATGACCGGACGTATGCTGACCTGACCCCCAGCGGCCCGCCACCCGACGGCGCATTGACCCAGCGCAGGGCACCCCTCGCCTTGCGCCCGTGCTCAGGAGGACGCCCCGAATGCTCCGCAGCCCGTTCCCGGTGGCCTGTGCCGCCGCCCTCGCCCTCAGCCTTCCCCCCGCCGCATCGGCCAGCGACCTCGTGACCGCCGCCGACGTCGAGCGCATCGCCGAGATCGCTCGCGACTTTGGCGAGGCGCGCGTCGAAACCGCCCCCGGCGGCGAGCCGCTGATCATCGGCAACATGGAGGAGACGGGCTACGCCATCCTCTTTTATGGCTGTGTCGAGGGCGCGGACTGCAGCGACATCCAGTTCGTCGCGCGCTGGACCGCCCCCGAGACGCTGGGGCTGGAGGCCTTCAACCGCTGGAATTCCGATGCCCGCTTCGCCACCGCCTGGCGCGATCCAAACGGCGACGCGGTGCTGGAATTCGCCGTCAACCTGCATGGCGGCGTCAGCGAAGAGAACCTCGCCGACAGTTTCGACTGGTGGCGCCTGTTGATCGCGGCCTTCGTGGTGGAGGTGCTGTCCGACTAGGTGCTCCATCCCGGATGATCACATAGACCCTCGCCGGACCGGTCTGTTCATGGCACGATGGATTCTGCGAGGCTATCGGGATGGGGGGCTGGCATGCTGATCTCGCTTC
>SKMM01000307.1 GCA_007121055.1 Paracoccaceae bacterium
GGCTTCGGCAATGGCCGCCCGATCCCGGCCGGCCCGCTGCGCGAGCCGGTGGCGGTGGGGCTCACGCGCGCCGATCTTCTGCTGTCCATCGGGGAGGCGCCTGCGCAGGCGGCCTTCGACGCGCGCTGGGGGCCGGCCGTCGCCGGCGTGCCGCGGGTGCTGGGGGGGGTGGAGCCGCTGCAGACGGGCATGAGCTGGCGCGGGCTGCGGGCGCTGGCCTTTGCCGGCATCGCCTATCCCGAACAGTTCTTCGCGACCCTGCGCGGGCTGGGGGCGGAGGTGGTGCGGGCGCAGGCGCTGGACGACCACCAGGCCCTGGCGCTGCCGATGATGGCCCGGCTGGAAGCCGAGGCCCGGGCCGTGGGGGCGCAGCTCGTGACCACCGAGAAGGACGCAGCCCGGCTGCCGCCCGGCTTCCGGTCGCGGGTGCTGACGCTGCCGGTGCGGCTGCGGCTGCACGAGGACGCCGCGCTGGAAGCCGCCCTCGACCGGCTGTTCGGGCCGCGCTGAGCGCGCCTGGCGGCGCAGTGGCAGGGAACCGCCGGTCCGGGGGCGAACTGAGCGGTTTTTTGCCGTTTTCCCGCAGGGCCACACATCAGGGAAACCCGGTGCGCGCAACGGCGGCGTGTCTTTTTCCTTTTGCATATCCTGCAATAGGAACGATCTTAAAGTTCCTGCCGCGGCGGCGGCACGCAGGTGGCCGTCCCATTGGTGCGGGCCTGACCAAAACCGGCGGCGAACTCCGTCGAGAATGCCTCCGTTAACGAAGGAATTGATCTTGTCATTTCTTCAGCTCTGCCCATAATGGAAGAATCAATGACACGCTTGATGCAGGAAATGACAATGGGCAGACCCGATCTGGAAAAAATGGACCTGGACGAGTTGAAGCGGCTGCAGAAGGACGTCGCGGCGGCCATCGCGACCTATCAGGAACGCCAGCGCGAGGAGGCGCGGGCGCTGCTCGAGAAGCAGGCGCGCGAGATGGGCTTCAAGCTCGAGGAACTGGCCGTTCCGGCCAGTCGGCGCAAGGGCCGTGCGTCGCCCGCCCGCTATCGCCACCCCGAGAACCCGACACTGACCTGGACCGGCCGTGGCCGGCGGCCGAACTGGATCACCGCGGCGCTGGAGGAAGGGCGCACGCTGGAGGACATGCAGGTCTGAGGCCATTGCGGAGTCGGCGCGGAGCTCCCGCGCCGACATGACCGAGGGAGGCTTTCGTGGCGTCCGTACAATCACAGCCCTCGGCCCCGTCGCCGGTTAACCGTGCGCGCCATGTTCTTTCCGGACTCTGGACGCGGGTCGGCGAGCGGAATGTTGCGCTCGTCTCGGCGGGAATTGCGTTTTATGCAATGCTTGCGATTTTCCCGGGCGTCGCTGCGGTGGTCTCGCTCTGGAGTGTTTTGTCCGACCCGGCGCAGATCGAGGGGCAGTTGGGCCTGATCCGCGAATTCGTGCCCGAGGAAGCGTTTGATCTTCTGGCCGATCAGGTGGATCGGCTGGTGGGCGATGTCGACGGAACGCTGGGGCTGACGGGGATCGTGTCGCTGCTGGTCACCTTGTGGTCGGCGCGGCTGGGGGTCGGCGCGCTGATTCAGGGGCTCAACGCCGTGCATGGCGTGCCCGACCGCGGCGGGATTGGCCACACCCTCATGACCATGGCGCTGACCCTGACGCTGATCGGCGTGGCCATCGTCTCGCTGGCCACGGTGGTGATCCTTCCTGTGGTGCTGGCGTTCCTGCCATTGGGCGGTTGGACCTATCTCGCGCTGCGTGGGGCCAACTGGGTGGTCGTGCTGATGGTGGTGCTGGGGGCGGTGGCGCTGGTCTACCGTTTCGGGCCCAACATGCGCCCGCGGGTTCGGTGGCTGTCGCCGGGGCTGTGGCTGGCGGTGGGGGTCTGGGTCGCGGTGTCGGTGGGCTTTTCGTGGTACCTGTCGAATTTCGGGAACTACGGCGCCGTCTATGGCTCGCTGGGCGCGGTGATCGCTCTGTTGATGTGGTTCTACATCAGCGCCTTTGCGGTGCTGCTGGGCGCCTCGCTGAACGCCGCGCTTGGCGATGAGGAGGCGGCTCCCGGCACCGGCGGGGGCTGACCCGCCCGAGGGCTCAGTGCCGCCGCGGGTCGGCGGCATAGACCCCAAGTACGGTCAGTTGCGAGGTGAAATACCGCAGTTCCTCGAGGGCGAGCTTGACGTTGGGGTCCTCCGGGTGGCCCTCCACCTCGGCGAAGAACTGGGTGGCGGTGAAGGAGCCGCCGACCATGTAGCTTTCCAGCTTGGTCATGTTCACGCCGTTGGTCGCGAACCCGCCCATGGCCTTGTAGAGCGCTGCGGGGATGTTGCGGACGCGGAACACGAAGGCCGTCATCATGCCCGACGTGCCGCGGCGGCTCCAGTCGGGTTCGCGCGCCATCAGCAGGAAACGGGTGGTGTTGTTGGACTGGTCCTCGATGTGGCGGGCGAGGATGTCGAGGCCGTAGATCTCGCCCGCAAGCTCCGAGGCAAGGGCCGCGCGGGAAGGGTCGGCCTCGGCCGCGACCGCGCGGGCAGCCCCCGCGGTGTCGGCGGCGACGGTGGAGCGGATGTTGTGTTCGCGCAGGAAGTCCCGGCACTGGCCCAGCAGGACGGTGTGGCTGACGGCCTCGCGCACCTCCTCGAGCGGCGTGCCCGGCACCGCGAGCAGGTTGATGTGGACCCGCACGAAGGCCTCGGCGACGATGTGCAGCCCCGATTTCGGCAGCAGCGAATGGATGTCGGCCACCCGCCCGTAGGTCGTGTTCTCGACCGGGAGCATCGCCAGATCGGCCTCGCCCGCGCGCGCCGCCTCGATCGCATCCTCGAAGGTGCGGCAGGGCAGGGGCTCCATGTTGGGCCGGGCCTCGCGGCAGGCCTGGTGCGAATAGGCCCCGGGCTCGCCCTGGAAGGCGATGCGGTTGGTCAGCATCTGCGGGGGGGATTGTCGGATATCCGTCACGTTTCGTGCCCTGTGCCGGCGCCGTGGGGCGACTGGTCGCGGTAAGTATCGCTTGAACTTCGCGAGTGGAAGCGGATATGTGACGGCGACTTCTAAGCCGGCAGCCAGGGGCACGACATGTTCGACACAATGGTGTTTACCAAGGCGCTGGGCGCTCTTTCCGGGGCGCTCCTGATCTTTCTTCTTGGTAGTTGGGTGTCCAACGCGATCTTCGTGCCGGGCAGCCGCGACCTGCCGCCGGCCTTCACGCTAGGCCTGCCCGACGACGATGCCCCCGATGTTGCCGCGGCCGAGGATGCGGCGCCGGAAATGACCCTCGCCGAGGCATTCCAGATGGCCGATGCCGCCGCCGGTGCTCGGGTCTGGAACCAGTGCCGCGCCTGCCATGTGGCGGACGACACCCGCAACAATGTGGGCCCCTACCTGCAGAACGTCATGGGGCGCGACATCGGGGCGGTGGACGGGTTCCGCTATTCCGGCGCGCTGCCCGAGGGCGAGCGCTGGACGGTCGAGAACATGTACGCCTTCCTCGAGAACCCGCGTGGCTGGGCGCCGGGGACGTCGATGGCGTTCAACGGTCTGGGCAACCAGATGGACCGGATGAACGTGATCGCGTTCCTGATCGACAACTCGCCCGACTTCGACCCCGCCACGGATGCGCCCGCCATCGACGAGGCCGCGGTGACCGAGGACGAGGCCGTCGAGGAGGATGTTGCCGAGGTCGCACGCGAGGAAGACGCGGTCGAGGACGAGGCTGTCGAGGCGCCCGCCGAGGAGGCGCCGGAGGAAGAGGTCGTCGAGGCCCCGGCCGAGGAAGCCACGGAAGAAGAGGTCGTCGAGGCCCCCGCCGAGGACGCCCGCGAGGAAGACGTGGCCGAGGCTCCGGCCGACGAGGCGCCCGAGGAAGACGTGGCCGAAGCCCCCGCCGAGGAAACCGTCGAAGAAGAGGTCGCCGAGGCGCGCGAGGAGGACGTGGCCGAGGACGAGGTCGCCGAGGCCCCGGCTGAGGAGGTTGTCGAGGAGGAAATCGCCGAAGCCCCCGCCGACGAGGCCACCGAAGAGGAGATCGCCGCGGCGCCCGCCGAGGAGGCCGTCGAGGAGGAGGCCGTCGAGGCCCCGGCCGAAGACATGTCGGAGTTCGCCCAGATGGTTGCCGCGGGCGACGTGACCGCCGGCGCCCGCGTCTGGAACCAGTGCCGCGCCTGCCATGTGGCGGACGCCGAGCAGAACCGCGTCGGCCCGCATCTGGTGGGGATCGTCGGGCGCGAGGCAAACTCGATCGAGGGCTTCCGCTACTCCGGCAACCTCCCCGATGTGGTCTGGACGCTGGACAACCTCAACGATTACCTTGAGAATCCGCGCGGCTGGGCGCCGGGCACCTCCATGGCCTTCAACGGTCTGCGCAACATCGAGGACCGTGCCAACGTTCTGGCGTACATCGAATCGTTGCAGTGATCGGCATTCGACCGTCGCTCGAAGGGCCGCCCGTGGGGCGGCCCTTTCGCATGGCGGCGCTGCGCGAACGGTGACATTCGCGTAATCCCGGGTTGCGACATTCCGCCCTTGCGTTAGCTTGCAGTCAGCCAAGCGCCGCCCATCCGCCCGGCATGGCCCGCCAGCATGGAGTGTCCCGCGATGCCGCTGACCGTTCCCGTCCGCGTCCTGCAGTTCTCGGCCGGTGTCGGCATGATGTTGGGCCTGGTGACCTCGGCCGGCGCGGTGGAGACCTATCAGGACGAGAACGGGCAGACCGTCACGATCGCCCACGGCATCGGCACCTTCGAGGAGCTGAAATACCCCTCGGACTTCGCGCACCTCGACTACGTCAACCCGGACGCGCCAAAGGGGGGTGAGATCTCGGTCTGGAGCTTCGGCGGCTTCGATTCGATGCACCCCTTCACCATCCGCGGCCGGGCCGGGGCGCTGTCGTCTGTGTTCTTTGAGAGCCTGCTGGAGAGCACCGCGGACGAGATCGGCACCGGCTACTGCCTGATCTGCGAGACGCTGGAATACCCCGAGGACCGCTCATGGGTGGTCTTCAACATGCGCCCCGAGGCGGCCTTCTCGGACGGCTCGCCGCTGACAGCCCATGATGTGGTGTTCTCGGTCAACATCCTCAAGGAAAAGGGCCTGCCGGATTTCCGCGTGGTGCTGCGCCAGCAGGTGGACAGCGTCGAGGCGCTGGACGACCACACCGTCAGGTTCACCTTCGTGGAGGGCTGGCCCACCCGCGACCTGCCCGGGCTGGTCGGCGGCCTGCCGATCTTTTCCGAGGCGCATTACGTCGAGAATGACCGGGATTTCGAGGCGTCCTCGATGGAGCCGCTGCTGGGGTCCGGGCCTTACGTGCTGCACAGCGTGTCGCCGGGGCAGCGCATCGTCTATGCCCGAAACCCGGAGTACTGGGGCTGGGATGTGCCGGTGATGCAGGGGCGGTCCAACTTCGACCGCATCCGCATCGAGTATTTCGCCGACTTCGACGCGGCCTTCCAGGGCTTCACCGCGGGGGCCTACACCTTCCGGACCGAAAACCGCGCGTCGCTCTGGGCCGAGGGCTATGACTTCCCGGCCGTCCAGCGTGGACATGTGGTGCGCGACACCTTCCATGACGGCAACCTCGCCCCGGGGCAGTCATTCGTAATGAACCTGCGCCGGCCGCAGTTCGAGGACCCGCGCGTCCGCGAGGCTGTGCAGTTGATGTTCAATTTCGAATGGTCCAACGAGACGCTGTTCCACGGCCTCTACGACCGTATCCATTCCTTCTGGGAAAACAGCGAGATGGCGGCTGACGGCCCGCCCGGCCCGGAGGAGCTTGCGATCCTGGAGCCGCTGGCGGATCTGCTGCCGCCGGGGGTGCTGACCGACGACGCGCTGCGCGCGCCCGAAAGCGGCAGCCGTCAGCTTGACCGTGGCAATCTGCGCCGGGCCTCGGAGCTGCTCGACGAGGCGGGCTGGGACGATGTCGGCAATGACGGGCTGCGGCGCAACACCGACGGGCAGACGCTGCGGATCGAGATCCTGAACGACTCGCAAAGCTTCGACCGGATCATCAACCCCTTCGTCGAGAACCTGCGCCGCGCCGGCATCGACGCCCGCCACACCCGCGTCGACAGCGCGCAGATGACCAACCGCGAGCGCAGCTTCGACTTCGACATGCTGACCGACCAGATCCGCATGAGCCAGATCCCCAGCTCCGGCCTCAAGCAGTATTTCGGGTCCGAGACGGCGGATGTGTCGGTGTTCAACAAGATGGGCATCGCGGACCCGGCGGTGGATGCGCTGGTCGACATCGTGCTGGCGACCGAGATACGCGAGGACATGGTCACCGCCACCCGTGCCCTTGACCGGGTGCTGCGCGCACACCGGTTCTGGGTGCCGCAGTGGTACAAGTCGGAACACTGGGTGGCCTACTACGACATGTTCGAGCACCCCGAGGAACTGCCGCCCTACAGCCTCGGCCATCTCGATTTCTGGTGGTTCAACGAAGACAAGGCCGCGGCGCTGCGGGCCGCCGGCGCGATCCGCTGAGGGCCCGCCCATGGCCGCCTACATCCTGCGCCGGCTTCTGCTGATCATCCCGACCCTGTTCGGGATCATGCTCATCAACTTCTCGCTGATCCAGTTCGTCCCCGGCGGGCCCATCGAGCAGGTGATCGCCCGGATGGATGGCGGCGGCGACGTG
The DNA here is from genome assembly GCA_007121055.1 of Paracoccaceae bacterium. GTDB lineage: Bacteria > Pseudomonadota > Alphaproteobacteria > Rhodobacterales > Rhodobacteraceae > Rhodobaculum. Next base: position 6,656 of record SKMM01000307.1, read on the forward strand.
TTCGAGCGCTTTGCCGGCGGGGCCGATGCCGGCATGAGCGGCGCGCAGGACAGCATGTATGTGGGCGCCCGCGGCCTGCCGCCGGAGTTCATCGAGGAGCTGGAGCGCCAGTTCGGCTTCGACCGCCCGCCGGTGGAGCGGTTCTTCAGCATGATGTGGAGCTACCTGCGCTTCGATTTCGGCGAGAGCTGTTTCCGGTCGATCTCGGTGGTGGATCTGGTGATCGAGAAGCTGCCAGTGTCGATCTCTCTGGGGCTGTGGTCGACGCTGATCGCCTATCTGGTGTCGATCCCGCTTGGGATACGCAAGGCGGTGAGGGACGGCACGAAGTTCGACACATGGACCAGCGGGGCCATCATCGTCGGCTATGCGATCCCGGGCTTCCTGTTTGCGATCCTGCTGCTGGTGTTGTTTGCGGGCGGGTCGTATTTCCAGATCTTCCCGCTCAGGGGTCTGACCTCGGACAACTGGCACGAGCTCAGTCTGATCGGGAAGGTGTTCGACTATCTGTGGCACATCACGCTGCCGGTGCTGGCCTCCACCATCTCGGCCTTCGCCACGCTGACGCTGCTGACCAAGAACAGTTTTCTGGACGAGATCAAGAAACAGTATGTGGTGACGGCGCGCGCCAAGGGGGTGACGGAGCGGCGGGTCCTCTATGGCCATGTGTTCCGCAACGCGATGCTGATCATTATCGCGGGCTTCCCGGCGGTGTTCGTGTCGGTGTTCTTTGGCGGATCGCTGATCATCGAGACGATCTTCTCGCTGGACGGCTTGGGCCGGCTGGCGTTCGAGGCCGCGGTGGCCCGGGATTACCCGGTGATTTTCGGCACGCTCTTCACCTTCGGCCTGCTGGGGCTGTTCGTGGGGCTGTTGTCGGACCTGATGTATGTCTGGATCGACCCTCGGATCGACTTCGAGACGCGGGAGACCTGAGCCATGGCCGAGCGTCTGACCAACCTCGACGATCCCCGCCGCGGGCCGGTGGCCGAGGCGCCGCCGCCGCTGGAGGACAGCGCGCCCGCGCCGGTGGCGCCGGCCGAGGTGCGCGGACCCTGGGGGATGCGGCTGTCGCCGCTGAACCAGCGGCGGTGGCGGAACTTCAAGGCCAACAAGCGGGCCTACTGGTCGCTGATCATCTTCTCGATCCTGTTCGGCCTGTCGCTGTTTGCCGAGTTCATCGCCAATGATCGCCCGCTGCTGGTGAGCTTCCAGGGGCAGCTCAAGGCGCCGATCTTCACCTTCTATCCCGAGACGGCGTTCGGCGGGGATTTCCGCACCGAAGCCGTCTATCGCGACCCGGAGGTGGCCTGCCTGATCCGCACCGGGGGCGCCGAGCTGTGCCTCGACGACCCCGAGGAGGCCATGGCGCAGGCCGAGACCGGCTTCGTCGAGGGGGTGCCGATCGAGCGGGGCTGGATGCTGTGGCCGCTGATCCCGTTCAGCTATAACACGATCAACGACATCGGCGGGGTGGCCCCGTCGGCGCCCGACAGCCGGCACTGGCTGGGCACCGACGACACCGCGCGCGACGTTCTGGCCCGCGTGATCTACGGCTTCCGGCTGTCGGTGGCCTTCGCCATCGTGGTGACGGTGCTGACGTCGGTCATCGGCATCGCGGCCGGCGCCGTGCAGGGGTATTTCGGCGGCTGGGTGGACCTCGGCTTCCAGCGGATCATCGAGCTGTGGGGCGCCACGCCGTCGCTGTTCATCATCATCATCGTGGCGGCGATGTTCCAGATGAATTTCTGGCTGTTGGTGTTCCTGATGACGCTGTTCGGCTGGACCGCGCTGGTGGGCGTGGTGCGGGCGGAATTCCTGCGGGCGCGGAATTTCGAGTATGTGCGGGCTGCGCGGGCGCTTGGGGTGTCCAACGCCGTGATCATGTTCCGCCATGTGCTGCCCAACGCGATGGTGGCAACGCTGACGATGTTGCCGTTCATCGTGACGGGCACCATCGGGTCGCTGGCGGCGCTCGATTTCCTCGGGTTCGGGTTGCCGTCCTCGGCGCCGAGCCTCGGCGAGCTGACGCTGCAGGCCAAGCAGAACCTGCAGGCGCCGTGGTTGGGGTTCACCGCCTTCTTCGCCTTCGCGATCATGCTGTCGCTTCTGGTCTTCATCTTCGAGGGGGTCCGCGACGCCTTCGACCCGAGGAAGACCTTCAAGTGAGTGCGGTTCTGCAGGTGCAGGACCTGTCGGTCAGCTTCCGGCAGGAGGGGCGGCTGATCCGGGCCGTGCGCGGCGTGTCCTTCGACGTGCATCGCGGCGAGACGGTGGCGCTGGTGGGCGAATCCGGGTCCGGAAAGTCGGTCACGGCGCTGTCCACCGTGGCGCTGCTGCCGGAATCGGCCGAGGTCGCCGGCTCCATCCGTTATCAGGGCAAGGAGATGGTGGGGGCGGGCGAGGCCGACCTGCGCGAGGTGCGCGGCAACGACATCAGCTTCATCTTCCAGGAGCCGATGACCTCGCTGAATCCGCTGCACACGCTGGAAAAGCAGTTGGCCGAGAGCCTGGAGATCCACCAGGGGCTGACCGGGGCTGCGGCGCGGGCGCGGATCCTGGAGCTTCTGCACAAGGTGGGCATTCCCGAGGCGGAGAGCCGGCTGGGCGCCTATCCGCACCAGCTGTCGGGCGGGCAGCGGCAGCGGGTTATGATCGCCATGGCGCTGGCCAACGGCCCCGACCTGCTGATCGCCGACGAGCCCACCACGGCGCTCGACGTCACCATCCAGGCGCAGATTCTCGAGCTGCTGGCGGACCTCAAGCGCTCCGAGGGGATGAGCCTTCTGTTCATCACCCATGACCTCGGGATCGTGCGGCGCTTTGCCGACCGGGTGTGCGTGATGCAGGGCGGGCAGATCGTCGAGGCCGGGCCGACCCGCGCCCTTTTCGACGCGCCCACCCACCCCTACACCCGCCGCCTGCTGGCGGCCGAGCCGCAGGGCGCCCCGCCCCCCGTCCCCCCCGGCGCGCAGGAGCTTCTGCGCACCGAGGGGTTGCGGATCTGGTTCCCGATCCAGCGCGGTTTCCTGCGCCGCACCGTGGGGCATGTGAAGGCGGTGAACGCCGCCACGCTGGCGGTGCGCGAGGGCGAGACCGTGGGGATCGTGGGCGAGAGCGGGTCGGGCAAGACCACGCTGGCGCTGGCGGCGCTGCGGCTGGTGTCCTCCGAGGGGCCGGTGGTGTTCCAGGGGCGCGACATCCAGGGCTGGAAGTCGCGCCAGCTGCGGTCGGTGCGGCGGGACATGCAGGTGGTGTTCCAGGACCCTTATGGCAGCCTGTCCCCCCGCATGACCATCGAGCAGATCGTGGCCGAGGGGCTGACGGTGCATGGCTCGGGCGGCGGCGATCCGCATGAGATGGTGGCCACCGCGCTGCGCGAGGTGGGCCTCGATCCGGCGATGATGAGCCGCTATCCGCATGAATTCTCGGGCGGGCAGCGGCAGCGGATCGCCATCGCGCGGGCGATGATCCTCAAGCCGCGGTTGCTGGTGCTGGACGAGCCGACCTCGGCGCTGGACATGACCGTGCAGGTGCAGATCGTGGAGCTGCTGCGGGAGCTGCAGCGGCGTCACAAGCTGGGCTATCTGTTCATCAGCCACGACCTACGGGTGGTCCGGGCGCTTGCGCACCATGTCATCGTCATGCGCCACGGCGATGTGGTGGAGCAGGGACCGTCGAGCCAGGTCTTCGACGCGCCGCAGTCGGAGTATACCCGGACACTGATGGCCGCCGCCTTCGACCTCAAGGCCCGGGCGGGCTGAGGCCTCAGAACCAACTGCGCACCCGCGGCCAGGACAGCAGCAGCCGGTCGAGGGGGCCGGGCGGGGCCGCGTCGTGCAGGCGCGTGGCGCGGTCAATGTAGCTGTCCATCACAGCGCCGAGCCGGGCCGCAAAGGCCGGGTCCAGCACCGCCAGCCCGTTCTCGGTGTCGTGCAGCAGGCTGCGGGCGTTGAGGTTCGCAGAGGTGATCAGCGACAGCCGGCCGTCGAAGATCAGGAACTTGGAATGGAGCATCCGGTCCGGGTCGGCGACCTCGTGGACCGCCAGCCGGGCGCCGAAGCGGCGCAGGACATCCTTCTTCAGCGCCACCTTGAAGCCGCCCAGAGGGTCGCCCTCGGCCATGGCGGGGATCACCACGCGCACCCGTACCCCGCGGTCGAGGGCGCGGGTCAGCGCAGCCTCCAGCGGCTCGGTCAGGTTGAGGTAGGGCGAGGCGATGTCCACCTGCCGCTCGCTCGCGTCCAGGAGCTCGATCAGCCAGCGTTCCAAAGCGCGGCCGTCCGTCTGGGGGACGGAGAGGAAGTGCAGGACCCCCTCGCGCCGGGTGCCCGGCGCCTCGGTGGTGACGGAAAACGGCCGGGTCACGGCCGAGGGCGCGTCGCGGTGCCACAGCGTGCCCATGTGGGCCATCATCGCGCGCACCGCCTCGGGGCCGGTTATCTCCAGTTCCAGATCCTCGTAGGCGGCGAAATACGCCAGCGGCGGGCGCAGGAGGCTGGTGTAGTCGAGAAGGCCCGGATGGGCGGATAGGTCGCGCGGGGTGTCGAACAGGAACCCGTCATGGAAGTTGCGCCCGCCCACCATGAAGCGCGAGGCGCCCGGGTCGCGGGCCAGCGTGCCGAAGGCATTGACGTGGTGGCCGCGCTGCAGGCGGTCGGGCAGGGTGACGGGGGTGATGCCCTCGGGCGGCTGCCAGGTGAAGGCCTGCACCTGCACCGCGGGCCAGTCCGCCGACAGCCGCGCCAGCAGCCGCCAGTCGGGCCCGGTCTGCAGGTTGCGCGACACCATGATGCGCACGGGCGTGCCGCGGGCGGCGTGGTGCGCCAGCATCCGGCCCAGGAGACGCCCGGTGAAGTCGGCCCGCAACTGCAGCGCGGAGACCACGATCAGCTCCAGCTCGGGCGCCGCCGAGAAGTCAAGCGGCATGTCCGGGTCGCCCGCCTCCAGCGCGGCGGGGTCGAGCCGGCGGCCGGTCAGGGCCTCGACCTTGGCGTTGAAGGCCTCGATGCCGTCGGTGAGCAGGCGCATCCGGCCGGGGTCCGCGAGGCAGCTGCGCGACAGCCAGCGATCGGACAGCACCGCGCGCTCCAGCGGGTCGAGCCCGGCGGCTGGCGGGACCGCGCAGATGTCGAGCCGGAGGTCGAGGGCGGCGAGGGTGGGGTTGGTGAGGTCCTCGCGCAGGAGGGTGAGCGTGTGGGTCGGGCCGGTGCCGCGCACCCGCAGGGTGCAGCGCCCGACCTCAGGGCCGAGGCGCAGCAGGCTGCCGTCGCGGGCGGCGGGGCCGATGGTGAGGTGGAAGGGCGTATGGGCAGGGGCCGTGGGCCGGTCGCCGCCGGCATCGCGCGGCCGGACGGGCCCGTCGCACTGGCCGCGGAGTGTCAGGGTCTGTCCGTCCAGCGCGTCGAGATGCACCCGTGTTTCGGCCGCCATGGCCCCGGGGAAGGGCACGACGGGCGCGCCGAGGGGGGGGCGGCTTTCGAGGCCGAGGCGCATCTCGGCGATGCGCCAGCGCTGGGTGAACTCGGCCTGCCCCGGCGTGGCCGCGATGGGCGCAATGCGTCCGCCGTCGAGCGGGGCGGCGGCGGCCTGCGCGCGGCGCAGGAGGGCCGCGCGGGCGCCGGTGGCCTCGGGGGAGGCGGTGGTGGCCAGCCGCGCGGTTTCATGCGCCGCGACCATGCTGCGCAGGCGCACTGCCGCGATGTCGCTGGCTGTGGCGGTCTTGGGCGGGGCCACGATGAGGTGCCGCGCGCCGTCCGGCATGCGCCCGGCGCAGGCGGACAGCGCGCAGAGGGAGAGCAGGCAGACCGCGAGCCGACCGATGCGCAGCGGCGCTGGATGCACCGGTAGCCGAGGCAGGGATGGCCTGTACTGGCCGATGGGGCGCGGCGCTGGCCGGGGAGGCAGCCCGACGAGGGCGCTCAGGCAGCGGGACAGATGGCCGGTCAGACGTGGCGCGGCGCGGGTGAGCGGGCCGGGGGCCGTCAGAGCGGGGTGCGCCGCCGCTGCAGGGGTCGAGCCCTCGGCCCGGTGCGCAGGCAGGTCGGCGCGCCATTGGCCAGCGGCGTTGCCTGAGGGGGCCATGGGATCCAGCAATCCTGCGCCTTTCGGCGCTGTACCTGCCATCAGCCGCGTGTGGGCAGCCAGCGGGGCGGCGCCGCGCCCCACCAGGGAGCGGGCGAGTCGGGCATGCCGGCCATCACAGCCCCAACCGCAGGGCCTGGGCGGCCAGCAGCGCCACCGTCAGGCCCACCGCCAGCTCCAGCGCCGGGGCGAGCGGGCGCAAGCCGGCCAGCCGTCCGGCCCACATCAGCGCGCCGTCCCGGGCCGTCACCGACAGCACCGCCACCCCCACCGTCACCAGCGCGGTGCCCAACCCCATGGCATAGGCCCCGGCGATGCCGGCCGCGGCGATGTCCATCCGCCAGGTCAGGATGAGCAGGAACAGCGCCCCGGTGCAGGGTCGGATCGCGATGGCCGCCACCAGGGCCAGCGCCTCGCGCCAGCCGGTCAGGCGCGCGACCTCGTCAGGGTCGGGGCCGTGGCGGTGACCGCAGGCGGGGCAGGCGCCGCGCGAGGGGGCTGGCCGGGCCACCCGCCACAGGCCGCTGCCGCCGCGCCACACCAGCCACAGCCCGATCGCGCCGATGGCGGCGGTGCTGAGGGCGGTCAGCGTGCCCTCGCCGAAGGCCACCAGTTCGGCGCGGGTCCAGTTCAGGGTGGCCACCGCGCCGTAGACCAGTGCCACCGCGACGGTCGCCTGCATCAGGCTGGCGCCGAGCGCGATGGCGGCCAGCGGCACCAGCCGCACCCGCGTCGCCGCGCCGTAGCCGCCGATCAGCAGCTTGCCGTGCCCCGGCCCCACCGCATGCATCACGCCATAACCGAAGGCGAGGCCGATGAGCCCGGCGAGTGCCCCCGCCTCGCCCGCGCGCAGGGCCCGAAGCGCGCCCGCCATGGTGTTCTGCGCCTCGCGCTGCGCCTCCAGCGCCCGGGCCGCCAGCCCCTCCATTCCACCCTGCGCCCA
>SKMM01000027.1 GCA_007121055.1 Paracoccaceae bacterium
CGCCGATCCTGCTGCGCACGGGCCTGTGGGCGCCGCTGGCGGTGTGGCTGGCCATCGCGCTGCCCTGGGGCGTGGGCGTGGCGCTGGCGCTGGCCCGGCCCAACGCGCTGGCCTGCGTGTCGATCTTCGTGCTGGCGCTGGCGCTGCTGCTGGGGTTCGCGCTGATCGGCGCGCTCGCCGCGGCGACGGGGGTGCCGCGCGGCGGCGCGGTGCTGGTGGCGCTGGGGCTGCTGGGCTGGCTGTGGCTGGCCAATGGACGGCCCGACAAGTACCAGCTGCCGGGCTTTGCCGCCCTCTATGACAGCCCCGAACTGCCGCAGGGCGGCCGCGTGGGCGCGGACGGGCAGCTCATCCCCCCCGTCGCCGCCCTGCAGGCCTGGCACGACAAGACCCGCCATGCGCCGGGCCGGAAACCGGTGCTCGTGCTGCTGGCGACCTCGGGCGGGGCCTACCGGGCCAGCTTCTGGACCGCGCTGCTGCTCGACCGGCTGATCGAGGACAGCCACGCCCAGGGCGCCTGGCCCGGGCTTGCCGACAACATCCGGGTGCTGACCGGGGCCTCGGGGGGCATGGTGGCGGCGGGCTATTTCGCGGTCCTCGCCTCGGAAAACCGGCTGCAGGACGGGCTGACCGCGCAGCTCATCCGCGACACCCACGCCAGCCTCGCCAAGGCCTGCGCGCGGAAATACCCCATCGGCCGCGACAGCCTGTCGCCCATCGTCCACCAGATGGTCCGCGGCGACCTCTGGCACAGCTTCCGCACGCGCACCCCGCGCACGGACCGCGGCCAGGTCCTGGAGCGGCAGTGGCGCACGCTGCATTTCCGCGGTGCCGACCCCGACCGGGGCGAACTGACCTTCGCCGATCTGCGCCCGCGCGAGGCCAACGGGACCGCGCCCTCGCTGATCTTCTCGCCCATGCTGGTGGAGACCGGGGCGCTGGCGCTGATGTCGAACCTCGATCTGGGCAGCCTGCGCCGCCGCAGCACCCGCCTCATCGACACGCCCGACGCGGTGATGGAGGCCTCGGTGGAGGTGTTCAAGCAGTTCGCAGGCAGCCAGGAGACCGTCGCGATCGCCCAGGCCGCCCGGCTCAGCGCGACCTTCCCCTACATGAGCCCCGCGATCTCGCTGCCCACCAAGCCGGACCGCCGGGTGGCCGACGCGGGCTATTACGACAATTACGGCGTCGACCTCGCCTCGGGCCTGCTGCAGGATCCGGAGGTGGCGGCCTGGATCACCGAACACTGCGCGGGCGTGGCGGTGATCGAGGCGCGCGCCTTCCCCGCGCCGCTGCCCACGCCCCCGACCGGGCGGCTGGGCCGGGCGCTGCAGTTCGTCACCTCGCCCCCGGAGGCGATGTTCAGCGCCCGCCGGGCCAGCCAGATGTTCCGCAACCACCAGCAGCTGCACGCCGCCGCCGGGCGCTATCCGCGCGACTTCCTGCGCGTCTTCACCTTCGAGGCGGTGTCGGACGCCTCCATGAGCTGGTACCTGCGGTTTGACGAGGTGATGGCGCTCGCGCGCCTCTTGGAGCGGCCCGACGGGGCCCATGCTGCCGCGATGGAACGCGCGAAGGCCTGGCTGAACACGCACAAGGCCGAGGGGATGATGGACCTCCTGCAGTCCGGCCGCGGGCAGCATCGGCGCGACGCGCGGAAGCATCAGATCACCCTGCAACGCCATGTCGTGGACGCCGAACTGCGCGCGCTGCAGGCCTTCTGGGCCGACCCGTCGGCGCCCGACCCGCGCTGCTGCGCCGACCCGTCCGACCCGGTGCGGCGCCGCGCAACCGACCATCCGCCCAACTGGTTCGTCGCCGCCCGCAGCCTTGGCCCCGGTTCGCCCGCCGACGGCCCGCCCATGGCGTAACCCGCCCGGCGGGCGGGTTTCCGCCCGGACCCGGCCGCTCACGAAATCGTCCACGCCCATCTGGCAGCGCCGTATTGTCGCGCCCCCCGAAGGCCCTAGGCTGTGACCCCAAGCAAGACAGGAGGACACCGATGCCGCGCACCCTGCGCACCGCCACCGCGCTGGCGGCCCTGCTGGCCGCCACCCAGCTCCACGCCGCCGAGTACGAGGTCGAGATCCTCGCCGAAGGCCTCGACCGCCCCTGGGGCATGGCCTTTCTGCCCGGCAGCGAGGACATCCTCATCACCGGCCGCAACGGCGCGCTGACGCTGTGGAATGCCGGCGACGGCAGCACGGTCGCGATCGACGGCGCCCCCGATGTGGACAACCGCGGCCAGGGCGGGCTTCTGGACATCGAGCCCGCCCCCGACTTTGCCGAGACCGGGCATGTGTTCCTCACCTGGGTCGCGCAGGTCGACGGCGGCAGCACCACCAGCCTCGGCCGCGGCACCTTCGACCGCGACGCGGGGACCCTGCGCGACGTGGAAACCCTGTTCCAGGTCTCGCCCGGCCTCGACAGCGGCGGGCATTTCGGCTCCCGCATCGTGATCCACGGCGAGCATATCTTCGTCAGCACCGGCGACCGCAACTTCAAGAATTTCGGCCCCGACCACATCGCGCAGGACCGCTCGTCCGAGAACGGTGCGGTGGTGCGGCTGAACCTCGACGGCTCTGTCCCCGACGACAACCCCTTTGTCGGCGAGGACGGCGTGGCGCCCGCGATCTGGTCCTACGGCCACCGCAACATCCAGGCCATGGCCGCCCGGCCGGACACCGACGAGATCTGGCTGGCCGAACACGGCGAATCGGGTGGCGACGAGATCAACATCGTCGAGCGCGGCGGCAATTTCGGCTGGCCGCTGGTGCATTTCGGTGTCGACTACCGCACCGGACAGCCCTTTGCCGACCAGCCCAGCGAGGAAGACGGGTTCGTGACGCCGGTCTTCGCCTGGGGCCCCGGGCGTGACGACAACTTCCCGCCCTCGGGCATGGCCTGGGTCACCGGAGATGCGTTCGGCGACTGGGAGGGGAGGCTTCTGGTGGGTAACCTACGCCACCGTTACCTGGGTCTGTTCGAGGTGAACGGCCGCGGGGTCTCCGAGCCGACCCGCCTGCTCGCGGACCAGGGCTGGCGCATCCGCGACGTGGTCATCGGCCCCGAGGACGGCTTCATCTACGTCATCGCCGATGGCGAGGACGTGCCGCTCGTGCGCCTGCGCCCCGCCGGCGACTGACCTGCCCTGCGCTGCCGCGGCCCGGTCTCCCCCGGGGCGCGGCAGTCCCCGGCTCGGGCCACGCGGCTCAGCGCAGCTTGTCCAGAAGTGCCGTGCGCACCTTTGGAGGCACGAAGCGCGACACGTCGCCGTCGAGCCGCGCGATCTCCTTCACCAGCTTCGAGGCGATCGCCTGATGGCGCGCCTCGGCCATCAGGAACACCGTCTCGATGCTGTCGTCGAGCGCGCGGTTCATGCCGACCATCTGGAACTCGTACTCGAAATCCGCCACCGCGCGCAGGCCGCGGATGATCACCTGCGCGCCCACGTCCCGCGCGCAGTCGATGAGCAGGTTCTCGAAGGGGTGGGCCACGATCTCGACGCCCAGCCGCTCGGCCAGGGCGGCGGTCTCGGCCTCGATCATCGCCACGCGTTCTTCCAGCGTGAACAGCGGGCCCTTGTCACGGTTGATCGCCACCCCGATCACCAGCCGGTCCACCAGCGCCGCGGCCCGGGTGATGATGTCGACATGCCCCAAGGTCAGGGGATCGAAGGTCCCCGGATAGAGCCCGATGCGCATGCTGCCCTGTCCCCCACAGCCCTTTTGCCGGAAAATCAACGCGATCATGCGCCCGGATGCAACCCCCGCCGCGGCGCGGCTTGCCGGTCGTCGCAGCTTGGGCACGCGGACCCTCCGGGCGCCGCGACCGGCGGGCCCGGAGCCCCCGCCTGCGCTGGGGTCGGCCTCCGGCGGCACGGGCCCG
>SKMM01000355.1 GCA_007121055.1 Paracoccaceae bacterium
TGACATCTGTCCACCGGACAGATGTCCGGGCGCCCTTCACCCCAGACCGTCCACCGCGGCCTCGACCGCGTCGCCGCCCGCTTCACCCTCACCATGACCGCCTGCAACCTCGCACGGCTGCGAAACTGCTCGCCGCCTGACCCCGGGGACAGGGCCGGGGCCCGGCACCGCGAACAGACGATGCCGGCCTCACGAGCGGCGGTCACGGAAATCCGTCCGACCACCGGAGAATTTCAGCGGCCTGCCAGGCCCGGGGCGGGGGTCGGTGCCGCCGCCCGGGCGTGGTGTTGAGGCGTGCGGTTGGGCCCTGTCCGGCGCAGCAGGGCGGGCGCATCGCTGGGGCCCTGTCGCACAGCCGGGGCTCCCGTGAAGCGGCCGGCCGCGAGCGCTCTTGCGGCGCAGGCCGGGCGGTCAGGGCTGCCAGCGCAGGAAATTCCCGATCAGGCGCAGCCCCGCGGCCTGGCTCTTTTCCGGGTGGAACTGGGTGCCGAGGATGTTGTCGCGCCCGATGATGGCGGCGCGCACCCCGCCATACTCGGCATGCGCGAGCAGACGCGCGGGGTTGGCCACCGCGAAATGGTAGGAGTGGACGAAATAGGCGTGATCGCCGGTCGCGATCCCCTCCAGAACGGGGTGGCTCCGGTCCACCACCAGATCGTTCCAGCCCATGTGCGGCACCTTCAGGCCGGGGTCGTCGGGGGCGATCCGCACCACCTCGCCGCCGATCCAGCCCAGGCCGGGGGTCTCGTCGTATTCGAGGCCGCGGTCGGCCAGAAGCTGCATGCCCACGCAGATCCCCAGGAAGGGTTTGCCGCGGCCGATCACCTCGGTCTCCAGCGCGGCGCGCAGGCCGCGGACGGACTCGAGCGCGCGCATGCAGGCGGGAAACGCTCCGTCCCCCGGCAGCACGATGTGGGAGGCGCCGCGCAGCGCCGCGGGGTCCGAGGTGACCACGACATCGCCGCCGCCCAGCTCCGCCGCCATGCGCTGGAACGCCTTTTCCGCGGAATGCAGGTTGCCGGTGTCGTAATCGACGATGACCGCCCGCAGCGCCATCACAGCGTGCCCTTTGTGGACGGGATGGCGCCGCCGCGCCGCGGGTCGGGCTCCACCGCCGCGCGCAGCGCCTGCGCCACGGCCTTGAAGGCGGCCTCGGCGATGTGGTGGGCGTTCAGCCCGTGGAGCAGGTCCACATGCAGCGTGATCCCGCCATGGGTCGTGAGCGATTGGAAGAACTCGCGCACCAGCTCGGTGTCGAGACTGCCGATCTTGGCGGCGGGGAAGGGCACGTTCCACACCAGATAGGGCCGGCCCGAGAGGTCCAGCGCCGCCCGCACCAGCGCATCGTCCATCGCCAGATGCGCACTGCCATAACGCCGGATGCCGGCCTTGTCGCCCAGCGCGCGCGTTAGCGCCTGGCCGAGGGCGATGCCGGTGTCCTCGACGGTATGGTGGTCGTCGATGTGCGTGTCGCCCTTTGCTGCGATCTCCATGTCGATCAGCGAATGGCGGGCGAGCTGGTCGAGCATGTGGTCGAAGAACCCCACCCCGGTGGTGATGGTTGCTGCCCCCGTCCCGTCCAGATCCACGGCCACGCGGATCTCGGTCTCGTTGGTCGTTCGCGCGATTTCGGCACGGCGCATGGGCCTCTCCCGGCTGGAAAACCGCGCCGTCCATAGCCCGTGCCCGGCCGTGAGGAAAGCCCCACCCCGACCCGCCCCCACCGGAGGACGCGCCCACCCACCCACCCCGCGCCCTCCGGTGGGGGCGGGTCGGGGTGGGGCCGTGCGTCGGGCAGGGGAGTTCAGGCCTGCGGACCGAGCGTTAAGGCGCTGGTGCAGGCCAGCAGGTGCAGAGCTTCGTCAGGCACGTCCGAGTTGAGTTTGGCAGCATGGCCGGGCAGGGCCAGCACAGTCGGGCCCCTGCTTGCCCTCGCCACGCGCAGACCGAACGCCCCACAAAGCGGGGCACGGGGGCCAGGCCCCGGGGGGTGGGTGGGTTGGCGCGTGCCGTCACCCGGGCGCCGCGCCGCCCCCTTGTGGCGCGCGCCCGCGAAAACCCCTCAGCCCGCCGCGCGGGACTGGCGTTTGCGCTCGTGGGGGTCGAGGAAGCGTTTGCGCAGGCGGATGGCGGTGGGGGTGACCTCGACGAGTTCGTCGTCGTCGATGTAGGCGATGGCCTGTTCCAGCGTCATGCGCACCGGCGGCGTCAGCGCCACGGCGTCGTCCTTGCCGGCCGCGCGGATGTTGGTCAGCTTCTTGCCCTTGAGCGGATTGACCTCGAGGTCGTTCTCCCGCGCGTGCTCGCCGATGATCATGCCCTCGTACACGGGCTCCTGCGCGCCGATGAACATCCGGCCGCGTTCCTCGAGGTTCCACAGGGCGTAGGCGACCGAGGCGCCGTTCTCCATGGAGATCAGGACGCCCGCGCGGCGACCCTGGATCGGGCCTTTCCACGGCGCCCACTCGTGGAAGACGCGGTTCAGGACCCCTGTGCCGCGGGTGTCGGTCAGGAACTCGCCGTGGTAGCCGATCAGCCCGCGCGAGGGAACATGGGCCACGATGCGGGTCTTGCCGGTGCCGGCGGGCTTCATCTCCACCAGATCGCCACGCCGGGGGCCGGTGAGCTTCTCGATCACCGCGCCGGTGAACTCGTCGTCAACGTCGATGGTGACCTCTTCCACCGGCTCCAGCCGCTGCGAGCCTTCCTCGCGCACCAGCACGCGGGGGCGGGAGATCGACAGCTCGAAGCCCTCGCGCCGCATGTTCTCGATCAGCACGCCCATCTGCAATTCGCCGCGGCCGGCGACCTCGAAGGCCTCGCCGCCGGGCGTGTCGGTGACGCGGATGGCGACGTTCATCTCGGCCTCCTTCATCAGCCGCTCGCGGATCACCCGGCTCTGGACCTTGGACCCCTCGCGCCCCGCGAGCGGGGAATCGTTGATGCCGAAGGTGACCGAGATGGTGGGCGGGTCGATGGGCTGGGCGGGCAGGGGGGTGTCGACCTCGGGGCCGCAGAGCGTGTCGGCCACGGTGGCCTTGGACATGCCCGACAGGGTGACGATGTCGCCCGCGACCGCGGCGTCGATGGGCTGCTGGCCGAGGCCGCGGAAGGCGAGCACCTTGGAGACCCGGAAGCTTTCGACCTGCGCGCCGTCGCGCGACAGCGCCTTGATCGTCGCGCCGGCGGTCAGACGGCCCGATTCGACTCGGCCGGTCAGGATGCGGCCCAGATAGGGGTCGGCGGAAAGGGTGGTGGCGAGCATCCGGAAGGGCTCGCCCTCGCGCGCGATCTGCGCGGGCGCGGGGACATGGGCCACGATCAGGTCATAGAGCGCGTCGAGGTTCTGGCGCGGGCCGTCGAGCGCCTCGTCCGCCCAGCCGTTGATGCCGGAGGCGTAGAGGTGGGGGAAGTCGAGCTGGTCCTCGCTGGCGCCGAGGGCTGCGAACAGGTCGAACACCTCGTCCAGCGCCCGGTCGGGCTCGGCTGCGGGCTTGTCGACCTTGTTCAGCACCACGATGGGCCGCAGCCCCAGCGCCAGCGCCTTGGAGGTCACGAACTTGGTTTGCGGCATCGGGCCTTCGGCGGCGTCGACCAGCAGCACCACGCCGTCCACCATGCTCAGGATGCGCTCCACCTCGCCGCCGAAATCGGCGTGGCCGGGCGTGTCCACGATGTTGATCCGCGTGCCCTTCCACTCCAAGGACGTGCATTTGGCCAGAATCGTGATCCCCCGCTCCCGCTCCAGGTCGTTGCTGTCCATGGCGCGTTCCGCCACCGCCTGGTTCTCGCGGAACGAGCCCGACTGCTTGAGAAGCTCGTCGACCAGCGTCGTCTTGCCGTGGTCGACATGCGCGATGATCGCGATGTTGCGAAGGTCCATGAA
>SKMM01000310.1 GCA_007121055.1 Paracoccaceae bacterium
CGACCGCCCGCAGCTCTGCACTGACCTCGAGGAGGGACCGGGCCTCGGCCAGCGCGCCTTCGGAGGGCACAGGCGGCCAGGGCGGCCCGTCGCTGGCATCGTCGACGGGCGCGATCTCCGGGCCGGCCGCCCTGTCCGGACGGGAGGGCTGCGCGCGGGCGGCCAGTTGACCGACCGCGCCCTCGGCTTCGCGCGCCACCGTGGCCCAGTCGCCGCCAAGCCAGGCCGCCTCGACGGCGGCCGCTTCCTGGCCCACGTCGCGCAGAAAACCGGCGGCCGCGCGATGATCGCCCATCGCCAGCAGCGCCTGTGCCCGCAACTCCATCGCCTCCGCCCCGTCGCGCCCGGCCAGCGCCCGCAGCGCCTGGCCCGGCCGACCCAGCGCCAGTGCGGCACTGGCCTGTACCACCGCTGCCGCCACATCATCCTGATCGGGCGAGGCGAAGGCCTCCAGCGTCTCCTCCGGAAATCCCGCATCCAGCAGACGCCGGGCGAGATCGACCCGGGCGTCCGGCGGCAGCCGCCCGCCGCGCCACCCCGGCTCGGCAAGGGCGCGACGCAGGAAGGTCTCCTCGTCGGCGCGCTCGGCCAGACGGGTGAGGAGGTCCAGTGTCAGCCTCTCGGTGTCGATGGCGCCATCGGACTGCCGGGCAATGCGGTCACGCACGGCAAAGGCCGCGTCGAACCGGCCCTCATCGGTCAGGGCCAGGGCTTCGAGGCGCGCCAGACGATCGCCCAGCGCGGTCCCGCGATGCTCCTGCGCGAGGGCGATCAGGTCGCTGACGGTGCCGGGCGCCACGGGCTGACCGGCCGCGATGCGGGCCTCCACCATCACCGCCAGAGCCTCGGGCGCTCCGACCGAGCTGCCTCGGGCCACGGGAGCCGCCCGGTCCCCGGCGGCTGCGGGGCGCCCGTGCGCCATGTCCAGTTCGGCATCGAGCAGGAGGAGGCGGTCGCCCCCGTCGACCCTGGCCACCGTGTTGCGGATCGCCTGGGCGGTCTCGGCGTCGCCGAGGGCGATGAACCGTTGCGCCAGCGGGGGGCCGAGGTGGCGCCGCAGATGGGGCGGCAGGGCCGAGAAGCCGCGTTGCACGGCCTCCCGGTCGATCACGCCAACGGTGCGCAGGTCCTCCGCGGCCAGAACCGCCCACATCGCCACGGGTCCGTCGCAGCCCACATGGGCCGCAAGGGCCGAGCCGGGCGCCGGGCGCCCCTCGTCGAGAACCCGCGCCATATCGAGCAGGAACCCGTCCTCCGGCACTGGCAGGTTGGTCAGGAGATCCACGGCCTCGGCGCCGAACCCAGTGTGGATATAAAGCCTTGCAAGGGCTTCGACCGCTTCGGGCACGGGGCGGTCGAACTCCGCCAGAAGGCCGCTGCGCCGATGGGCGATCTGCCGCAGGAGGGGCCGGTGATCGGCCCAGGCGGCCACGTCGAACAGCCGGTCCGCCGGGCAGCGGCCGCCGTCGCGATCGGTGCCGGCTTCGAACCGCGACCGCTGCGCGAGGTCGAGGCCGGTCTGGGCGTCAAGCTGCAGGGCGCGCAGGGCTTCCTGGGCGAGACCGAGGAGCTTCTGCGCGTCATACCCGCCCTTGCCCGGCTGCAGCCCATGGGCCGACAGACCTGCGTCACCATCGGCCCCGATGAGGCCCTGGGCTGCCGCCCGCGCCAGTTGACGGACGAGGAGATCGCGGGCCGGACCAGCCATCTCGAGGACCGGGCGAGAAAGGTCTGCGACCTCCGCACCCTCTTCGGAGGGCAGCTCGTCCCGGGCCGGCATCGTCGCGAACTGGCGCGTCCAGTCGAACCCCGCGCGCAGCTGGCGGGGCGCCCGGGCGGGAGCGCCGAGGCGCGCTTCGAACCGGGACAGGGATGGCGGCGCCCCGTCGCGGATATCGATGACCAGAAGACCTCTCTCCTCGAACGCGTTGGCATGGCAGTCCGCACAGCCGAGGACGAGGTCGATGCCATCGGAGACGGGGCGAAGCCCGGCGATGCGGGTGCGGGGGATCCGGGCGAACACCCCGGTGGCGTCGATGGGCCGGTCGAGGTCCGGCAGGCGCAGGCCGTAGCCGTCTTCGGTGCGGCCAAGCTCCCACGGTTGTGCCGCCGGAAGCGGCAGCGTCAATCGCGTGAAACGGGGGTGTTCGCCCGACCGCATCGCCAGGGATTGCGAGACCGCCGGCCCGGCGAGCAGGAGGACGGCCAGAAGGACGACACAGCCGAGAGCATGCGCCAGCACCGCCCCCGCACGCGCGCCCGCAGCCCGGCCCCGGGTGTCAGCTTCGACCGCGCCCGCGTCCCCCCGCATCGCGGAGGGTGTCGGGCTGGGCCGGTCGGTCGATGACGGGGGTCCCAGAGACGTGGAGACCACACCGGCGGGCGTTGGTCGCCCGCGCCAGCGTTGGGCACCGCCGGAGGGCTGTGCGGGACACGTCCCCCGGGCCCCTGTCGCGGCTCCCTGCCCTGCAACCGCGCGCGGAGTCGGCGCAGCGACCGTCGCATCGCCCCATCGCGCCCGAAATCTCCCGCCCGGACGCTCCATCATGCCGCCTCCTTGCGCAGGCCGCGCAGCGCCTCCTCCAGATCGCCATAGCTGGGGCGCATGTCGTGGGGCGTGTTCTGGCGCCCGACCTCGATGCACAGGTTGGTGGGGTGGGCGTAGAGGTTGGCCACCAGCACCTCGCGGATCAGCTGGTAGAAATGCGCCTCGTCCTTGATGATGTTCGCGAGCCGCTTGGCACAGGGGCCCACGAAACCGTAGGACAGGAACACGCCGAGGAAGGTGCCCACCAGCGCCCCGCCGATCATCTTGCCCAGCACCTCCGGCGGCTGGTCGATAGAGCCCATGGTCTTGATCACGCCGAGGACGGCGGCGATGATCCCAAGTGCGGGCAGTGCATCGGCGACGGTGCCCAGGGCATGGCTCGTGTGCATGCGGTGGTGAAGGTTGGCCTCCATGCGCTTTTCCAGGACCTCCTCGACCTGGTGGGGGTCGTCGTAGTTCATCGAGGCTGCGCGCAGGGTGTCGCAGATCATGTCCACCGCCTCGTGATCGGCGAGGATCCGCGGATAGCGGGCGAAGATCTCCGACTCCGCCGGGGCCTCGATATGGGCTTCGAGGTCCACCGGGCTGGTGCGCGCCACGCGCAGCAGTTCGAACAGCAGGCACAGCAGGTCGCGGTAGTCGTCGGGCTTCCAGTGCGGCCCACGGAACACCTTGCCGAGGTCGCGCAGGGTCTGCCGGAGCACGGACTTGTCGTTCGAGATCAGATACGCGCCCAGCGCGGCGCCGCCGATCATGGCGATCTCGTAGGGCAGGGCCGCGATGATGATGCCCATTTTCCCGCCCGAGGCCATGTAGCCGCCGAACACCATCACCAGAACGATGACGACTCCGATGATTCCGAGCATCAGCACGTCCTCCGGGCTGCAGGGGGTCTCATTGCGTGGGCACGCCGGCATGGCGGCCGGCCAGGATGACGCTGACACTGTAGGCCAGCCCGGGGGTCAGCCCTGCCAGAACCGCAGCGGCCGATTCGGGGCGCATGCGGGCGACGAAGCCGGCGGCGAAGCGCGGGTCCATCTCCTCGAACAGCGCCGCGGCGTCCGCCGGCTTCATCGCCTCGTAGACCGCGGTCAGGCGGGCGAGGTCGCGCTCGGAGGCCTGATCGGCCAGGGCCAGGGTGGCGGCAAGCCGCGCCTCGACCTCCTCCAGAGCGGCCAGCTGGCGCCCCAGTTCCTGCTCGGCCAGCGTGAGGGCCTGCAGCCGCGACGCCAGTGCCGTCTCCTGCTCGGCCAGCCGGGCCTCGCGCGCGCGCAGCGCCGCCAGCAGCGGCGCGATGTCCGCCGGCGGCGCCTCGGCCACGTCCATCG
>SKMM01000175.1 GCA_007121055.1 Paracoccaceae bacterium
CGCCAGCCCCGCAGCCTACGCCGGCCGGTCCCTTGCCACGCTGGGGCCTCGGTGGGGGCGGTGTGCCACGTCCGCGGCGGGCCGTCGACGGGCCGAGAGATTCCGGTTTTCTGCCCGGCGGTGGTCGTCTAGACAGTCGGCATGCGCTGGACGGTTCCCAATGTGCTGACGACGCTGCGGCTCCTGGCGGCCCCCGGGGTGGCGGTGATGTTTCTCTATTTCAACCGGCCCTGGGCGGACTGGCTGGCGCTGGTGTTGTTCGTGGGTGCCGCGATCACCGATTATTTCGACGGCTACCTCGCGCGACTGTGGAAACAGGAGAGCCGGCTTGGCGCGATGCTCGACCCCATCGCCGACAAGGCGATGGTGGTGATCGCGCTGCTGGTCATCACGGGCTATTCCGGGATGGACCCCTGGCTGATCCTGCCTGCCACCGTGATCCTGTTCCGCGAGGTGTTCGTGTCCGGCCTGCGGGAGTTCCTTGGCACCAAGGCGGGGCTCCTGAATGTCACGAAGCTCGCGAAGTGGAAGACCACGGCGCAGATGGTGGCCATTGGCGTTCTGTTCCTGGCCACGGGCCTCGACTACATGCACCAGAGCCGGCTGGAGCTGGTGGGGCCGGAGCGTCTGGACCGGCTGATGGCGCGGGACACCGCGATCTGGGCCGAGGCCTGGGGGGCCTGGTACGCCTATACGGCGGGGCTCGTGCTGATCTGGATCGCGGCGGTGCTGACGCTGGTGACCGGGTGGGATTATTTCCGCAAGGCGACCCCGTATCTGAAGGACGAGGTGGGACGGTGACGCTGGAGGTTCTGTATTTCGTCTGGCTGCGCGAGCGTGTGGGCACGGGGCGCGAGACGGTGGAGACGGGGGCTGCGACCGTGGCCGATCTGGTGGCCGAGTTGCGGGCGCGCGGCGAGGGGCATGCGGCGGCCTTTGCCGACACGCGGGCGGTGCGGGTGGCGCTGGACCAGGAGCTGGCGGGGTTCGATGCGCCGCTGGAGGGCGTGCGCGAAGTGGCGTTCTTTCCGCCGATGACCGGGGGCTGACGGCGGTGGCCGTGCGGGTGCAGGCCGCGCCGTTCGATTTCGGCGCCGAGTGCGGGGCCTTTGCCGCGGGGCGACGGGACGCGGGGGCGGTGGTGACCTTCGCCGGCGTGGTGCGCGACGATCCGGCGCCGGGCGGGGCGCTGGTGGCGCTGGAGATCGAGCATTATCCAGGGATGACCGAGCGGGCGATCGCGGCGATGGTGGCGGAGGCCACCGCGCGTTGGGGTCTGTGCGATTGTCTGGTGATCCACCGGCACGGCCGGCTGGCGGTCGGCGAGGCGATCATGATGGTGGCCACGGCCGCGCCGCACCGCGCGGACGCCTTCGCCGCGGCCGAGTTCCTGATGGATTACCTGAAATCCCGCGCGCCGTTCTGGAAGAAGGAGATCGGCGCGGAGGGTACCGCTTGGGTCGCCGCACGGGCCGAGGACGAGGCGGCGCTGGACCGCTGGTAGCGCGTCCGGGGCCCGCCCGTCGGACGCGAGAGCGCCAGGCCCGGCGCCTCGGGGGCATCGAGCCCCCTCCGCCCCGGCGCGGGGCAAGCCGCGCGGATGCGCCTGTGGCGGTGGGGTGCCCTTTCGACGGGGCTGTCGGGTCTCGTTCACGCTTCGAAGCCGCCCGTGGCACTCACGCCAGACCAATGCTGCGCGGGAGGGAGATGTCTTCGAAGGTCGCTGCGGGAGCGATTGCCCCGAATGGGGGGCGCTGGCTCGCGTGGGCAAGACGGTGCGTCGGTATCTGAAGCGGTGCCAGCACCCTGTGGGTGGTCATTGACAGGGGTGCGGATCGAGTGCCCCTGCGGCGGAGCTTGTCACCTGCGGTGCAGGCCGGCTCGCCAGTGTAGGGAGCCGGCCGTCGAGGGAGGCGGTCAGACGGTCTCGAGCGCCAGCGCGATGCCCTGGCCGCCGCCGATGCACATGGTCACGAGCGCCCGGCGCCCGCCGGTGCGGGAGAGTTCGGCCAGCGCCTTGACCGCGAGGATCGCGCCGGTGGCGCCGATGGGGTGGCCGAGCGCGATGGCGCCACCGTTGGGGTTCACGCGGGCCGCATCCAGGCCGAGGCCGCGGTTCACGGCCAGCGCCTGGGCGGCGAAGGCCTCGTTCGATTCGATGACGTCGAAATCGTCCACCGTCAGGCCGGTGCGGGCGCAGAGGGCCTGCACTGCGGGGATCGGGCCGATGCCCATCACCTTGGGGTCCACGCCCGCATGGGCGTAGCCGAGGATGCGGGCCTGGGGCGAGAGGCCGGCGGCCTCGGCGGCGTCCGCGCGCGCGAGCACCAGGGCGGCGGCGCCGTCGTTCAGGCCGCTGGCGTTGCCGGCGGTGACGGTGCCGTCCTTGCGGAAGGCCGGGCGCAGGGCGGCGAGCCCCTCGGCGGTGGTGGGTTTGGGATGTTCGTCGGTGTCGAAGCTGACCTCGCCCTTGCGGGTGCGGATGGTGACGGGGACGATCTGGTCCGCGAAGCGGCCCTCCTTCTGCGCGCGCGCGGTGCGGGTCTGGCTTTCGAGCGCGAAGGCGTCCTGGTCGGCGCGGCTGATCTGGTGGGCCTCGGCCACATTTTCGGCGGTCACGCCCATGTGGCCGGTGCCGAAGGGGCAGGTGAGTGCGCCGGTCATCATGTCCACCGCGCGGGTGTCGCCCATCTTCTGGCCGAAGCGGGCGACCTGCAGGGCGTGGGGCGAGCGGCTCATGCTCTCGGCGCCGCCCGCGAGCCCGAACTCGGCGTCGCCCAGCGCCAGCGCCTGGATGACCGAGACGATCGCCTGGGCGCCCGAGCCGCACAGTCGGTTGACGTTCATCGCCGGCACGCTTTCGGGCACGCCCGCCTCCATGGCGGCGACGCGGGAGAGGTACATGTCCCGCGGCTCGGTGTTGATGACATGGCCGAAGGCGACATGGCCGATCCGGCCGCCCTCGACGCCGGCGCGCTCCAGCGCGGCCTTGGTGGCGATGCTGCCCAGCTCGATGGGGCTGAGGCTGGCGAGCGATCCGCCGAAGCTGCCGATGGCGGTGCGCGCGCCGTTCACGATGACGATGTCGTCCATGGGTCCCTCCCTTGCTGCCCCGTGTTGTGGCGCGGGGCGGGGGGGCGTGTCCAGCGTGGCGTTCAGAAAGGGCAGGGGGCGGTGAAGCGCATGGGCCGGCCGCCGTCGGGGTGGCGCAGGCCCAGCCGCTCGGCATGCAGCATCAGGCGGGGATGGGCGCGGGCCGCGCCCTCGGCATAGAGCGTGTCGCCGAGGATCGGGTGGCCGAGCGCCTGCATGTGCACCCGCAACTGGTGGCTGCGGCCGGTCTGGGGTTCGAGCCGGACGCGGGTGCCCCCCTCGGCCGGGCCGAGGCGGCGCCAGTCGGTGACGGCGGGGCGCCCGGTTTCTTGGCAGATCTTCTGGCGCGGGCGGTTGGGCCAGTCGACGATGATCGGCAGGTCGATGCGGCCGCCCTCGGTGGCGGGCTCGCCGGACACGATGGCGATGTAGCGCTTGGAGACCTGGCGGTGTTCGAACTGCAGCCCGAGGTGGCGCTGGGCATGGGGCGTGAGCGCGAACACCATCACGCCGGAGGTGTCGCGGTCGAGCCGGTGGACGAGCAGCACTTCGGGGAAGGGGCCGCGCAGGCGGGCGATCACGCAGTCGGCCAGCTCCGGCCCCTTGCCGGGCACGCTGAGAAGCCCCGGGGGTTTGGTCACCACCAGGATCTGGTGGTCGGCGTGGAGGACCTGCGGCTCGGGATGGGCTTGGGGGACGACCATGGCGCCTCCTAGCCCGCGCCGAGGCGTGTGGCAAATGCAGGGCGCAACGGTGGGGGCCCGGACCGGCGCTCCGACC
>SKMM01000384.1 GCA_007121055.1 Paracoccaceae bacterium
CCGGAGCGGGCGGCCGGGATCCGGTTCCTGAAATACGACATCGCGATCCCGCCCGGCCACGTACCGGGTCAGCTGCAGTGGCCCAGCCCGGGGCGGGAGCCGGACCTGAGCCGGACCTTCGTCGCCACCGGGATCGAGAGCTTCGCCGACCCCGCCGGGTTCCGCCACAGCCTGCGGGCGGAGCTGGCCGCACAGCCGTCCGGGCATCGCGATGCGGTGATCTTCGTGCATGGCTACAACACGCGCCACGCCGAGGGCATCTTCCGGTTGGCGCAACTGGGCCATGACCTGCAGATGCCCGGGGTCAAGGTGCATTTCGCATGGCCCTCGGCGGGGCGGCCCATGGTCTATGCCTACGACCGCGACTCGGCGCTGTTCTCGCGTGACCGGCTGGAGGCGCTGCTGTCCGAGGTGGCCGCGGCGGGGCCGGACCGGATCATCCTTGTGGCGCATTCCATGGGCACGCTGCTGACGATGGAGACGCTGCGCCAGATGGCTGTCGGCGGGCGCGCGGATCTGATGGCACGGCTGGGCGGGGTGGTGCTGATCGCGCCCGATCTCGATGTCGACGTGTTCCGCGCGCAGGCCGAGCGGATCGAGGAGCTGCCCAGGCCGTTCCTGATCGTGTCGTCGCGGCGCGACCGGGTGCTGCGGATCTCGGGGCTGCTGACCGGCCGCCACGAGCGGCTGGGGCGGATCGGCGGGGTGGACACGCTGGCCGATCTCGACGTGACGGTGGTGGATGTGTCGGCCTTCGCGGCCGGGCTGGGGCATTTCACGCTGGGGGATTCGCCCGCGCTGATCCGCATCGTGGAGGGGATCGACGACATCGACGACGCCTTCGGCCAGGACCCGGCGAGCCGGCCGGGGCTGCTGCCGGGTACGGCCATGACCGTGCGGCGGGCCACGCAGATCGTGCTGTCGCCGCTGGAGGAGCTGGGGCAGGGCGATCCCTGAAACCAGGCGGTCAGGGCATCGCGGCGAGGGTGAGGAAGGCGCCGAAGATGACGAGGTGTACGCCGCCCTGCAGGATCGTGGTGCGGCCCATCGCGAGCGACAGGGTGGCCATGAACAGCGACAGCACCAGCAGGACGACATGCTCGGGCTCGAGCCCCAGGATCAGCGGCTGCCCCATCAGCACCGACAGCACCGCCACGGTGGGGATGGTCAGGCAGATCGAGGCGAGCGCCGAGCCCAGCGCGAGGTTGAGGCTCGTCTGGATGCGGTTGGCGCGGGCTGCGCGCAGGGCGGCGGTCCCCTCGGGCAGAAGCACGGTCATGGCGATGGTCACGCCCACCAGCGCTGCCGGCAGGCCGGCGCGGGCAACCGCATGCTCGACCGTCGGGGCCAGCGACTCGGCCAGCCCCACCACCGCCAGAAGCGCGAGCGGCAGCAGCACCAGCGCGGCCGTCATGGTCCGGCGGTCGGGGGGCGGGCCGGCATGGCCTGGCGCGTCGTCCTCGGGGCGGATGTCGCGGAAATCATCGCGATGGCGGACCATCTGCACGAACAGGAACAGCCCGTAGAGCGCGAGCGAGGTCACCGCAACGAACACGAGCTGCGGCGGGGCATAGACCGGGCCCGGCACCGCAAGCGTGTAGTTCGGCAGCACCAGCGCCAGCACCGCAACCGTGCCCAGAACCGCCAGCGCCCCGGCGGCGCCGCGGGCCTGAAACCCCTGTTCGTGGTGGCGGATGCCGCCAACCAGCAGGCTCAGCCCCACGATGCCGTTGAGCACGATCATGATGGCCGCAAACACGGTGTCGCGGGCGATCTCGCTCTCGCCCGGAGGGGCGCTGAGCAGCACCGAGACGATCAGCGCCACCTCGATGATCGTCACCGCCAGCGCCAGCAGGATCGCGCCGTAGGGATCGCCGAGGCGGTGGGCGATGGTCTCGGCGTGGTGGACGGCGGCAAAGACGGTGGCGAGCAGCAGCGGCACCGCCACAGGCACGAGCCACACCGACACTCCGTCCGGCAGCGCCAGCATCACCGCCGCCACGAAGCCCAGTGCTGCCAGCGGCACCAGGATCGTCCAGAGCGGCGCCACGGGGGCGGCGCGGTGCGCGGCGGTCTTGGGGCTGGGGCGGCGCATGGCAGGTCTCCGGTCAGGGCTGTGATGGACGGCGCCCCGGGCCGGGGGGCGGAAGGGCGACCTCAGTCGGGGTCGCGTGGGCGATAGACAGGCAACCGCCAGCCGAACGCAAGTGCACCGGCGCGGATCAGGAAGGTCACCGCGGCCCCGGCCAGCACCGCAACCGGCGTGGCAGCGGGCATCAGGTGAAACAGCACCACCACCACCACCGCGCCGGCCAGGCAGGCGCTGACATATAGGTCACCGTCGCGCAGCACCATCGGCACCTCGTTGGCGACGACATCGCGCAGGATGCCGCCGAAGGTGCCGGTGATCATCCCCATGAGCAGGATGATCGGCCATGGGGCGCCGGCGGCATGAGAGGCCGAGACGCCCGCGGCCAGCGCCACGGCCATCGCCGCCGCATCCACCCAGTTCAGGATGCGCCGGCGCGGTTCGATGTGGTGGGCGGCGACGAAAACCAGCGCGGCTGCGGCGCAGGCTACCAGGATCTGCCAAGGCTGGCCCATCCAGAACACCGGATGCACGCCCAGCAACAGATCGCGCACCGTGCCGCCGCCGAAGGCGGTCAGCGAGGCCAGAAAGAAGAACCCCACTATGTCGAGCCGCGCCCGCGCGGCCACAAACCCGCCGGAGAGTCCCCACACAAAGACAGAAGCGATGTCGAGAAACTCATGAAACAGCATGGTATGGGCCTGGAAACAGTGGTCCGGGAAGGCGACGCGGAAAGCTTCACCCGGCGTTGTCTGGGCGCAAGGAACCAGGACCTTGCTACCCCCGCCGCAGCCTCTGGAGCATATGCCCGGACGGCTGACAGCGGCAGGCAGGTACGTACGCGTGCGTACACAGACGCAGCCGCAGACGCTGTCCCCCGATGTTATGGCGCAGTAGGTCTCGTGTGACAGCGAAAGGCTCCTGCCATGGCAACGCCCCTCCGTTCGCCCCATGCGGGGCTGGCCTGCAATGATCCGGGGCCAGCGCCCGCCATCCCCTGCGGCTGTGCCAGCGTGGTGTCGCAGGCGGTGCATTGGCGCGTCATGGACGACATGGCCCGGCGCGAGGCGGTGGACGGCGACGGGGCGGTCGGAGCGGTCTTCGCCGGTCCCGAGGCGAAGGCCATTGGCGTCGGGCCGGGGGCGGCCACCGGGGCGACCCCGGGGCCCGCGGGGGTATCGGCGCGGCCGGTCCGGTTCACCAACCTGCGGCTCTTCGACGGGCATGGCGGGGCATTGCGCGACGGGATGTCGGTGGTGGTGGAGGGCGACCGGATCAAGGCACTCGTGCCGTTGGCCGAGGCGGTGGAAGGGGCCGAGACGGTGGATTGCGGCGGCCGGGTGCTGATGCCGGGGCTGATCGACTCGCACTGGCACGCCACGCTGTGCGCGGTCACGCAGATGGCCGCGATGACGGCGGATGTGGCCTATATCCACCTGCTGGCGGCGCGTGAGGCCGGGCGCACGCTGATGCGCGGCTTCACCACGGTGCGCGACTGTGGCGGGCCCTCCTTTGCCCTGCGCCGGGCGATCGACGAGGGCGTGGTGGCGGGGCCGCGAATCTTCGTGGCGGGTGCCATGATCTCACAGACCTCGGGCCATGGGGATTTCCGGATGCGGGCGGAGGTGCCGCGCGCCCCGGGCCAGATGTTTGGCTTCGAGGCGGCGGGGATGTCGATCCTCGCGGATGGCGAGGCCGAGGTGCTGCGCCGCGCCCGCGAGCAGCTTCTGCTGGGCGCGGACCATGTGAAGATGATGGCGGGCGGGGGCGTGACCTCGACCTA
>SKMM01000042.1 GCA_007121055.1 Paracoccaceae bacterium
CTCGACACCGTCGCCGCGGCCCTGCCCAAGCCCGACCCCGAACCCGGCACCCGCCGCTCCCTCACCGACCGGCTCGACGCCCTTGGCCGCGGCGTCACCGCCGCCGGCACCTTCTTCGTCGAGATCACCGCGTTTCTCGGCCTGTTCCTCGCCCGCCTCGCCCGCAGCCTCGTGCGCCCGCGCGAGTTCCGCCTGACCGCGCTCGTGCACCATTGCCAGGACGTGGGCTGGGCGGCGGTGCCCATCGTGGCGCTGATGTCCTTCCTCATCGGCATCGTGCTGGCCTTCCAGGGCGCGTCGCAGCTGCGCCAGTTCGGCGCCGAGATCTTCGTCGTCGACCTCATCGCCATCTCCGTGCTGCGCGAACTGGGCATCCTGCTGACCGCCATCATCGTCGCCGGCCGCACGGCCTCCGCCTTCACCGCCGCCATCGGCTCGATGAAGATGCGCGAGGAGATCGACGCCATGACCACGCTGGGCATCGACCCCGCGCAGGTGCTGTTCGTGCCGCGCATCCTCGCGCTGATCCTGATGCTGCCGATCCTCGGGCTGATCGCCAACCTCTCGGGGCTGATCGGCGGCGCGCTGATGTCCTGGATCGAGCTTGGCATCTCGCCCGCCCTGTTTCAGGCCCGCCTGCGTGACGCGATCTCCGTCGACCATGTCTTCGTGGGGCTGGTGAAGGCGCCGGTCTTTGCGCTGATCATCGGCGTGATCGGCTGCCATGCAGGCATGAAGGTCGGCTCCAGCGCCGAATCGCTGGGGCGGATGACCTCGGCCGCAGTGGTCGCCGCGATCTTTTCCGTCATCGTCGCC
Source organism: Paracoccaceae bacterium (assembly GCA_007121055.1). Classification (GTDB taxonomy): domain Bacteria; phylum Pseudomonadota; class Alphaproteobacteria; order Rhodobacterales; family Rhodobacteraceae; genus Rhodobaculum. Next base: position 817 of record SKMM01000042.1, read on the forward strand.
GCCGCCCTCTTCTCGGTGTTCTTCGCGCAGGTGGGGATATGAGCGCCGACCCCATCATCCGGCTGCGCGGCGTGACCAACGCCTTCGGCCCCCAGGTGGTCCATGACGGGCTCGACCTCGACGTGATGCGGGGTGAGGTTCTGGGCATCGTCGGCGGCTCGGGCACCGGGAAATCCGTCCTTCTGCGCACCATCGCGGGCCTGCGCCGCCCCCAGGGCGGCACCATCGAGATCTTCGGCCAGGACGCCACCACCGCCTCGGGCGAGGCGCGCGCCGCACTCGACCGCCGCATGGGCGTGATGTTCCAGGACGGCGCGCTGTTCTCCGCCCTGACCGTGCGCGAGAATGTCGAGGTGCCGATGCGCGCGGTGCGGACGCTGGACCGCGACACCCGGCGGGCGCTGGCGGACCTGAAGATCTCCCTCTCCGGCCTGCCGTGGTTCGCCGGGGGCAAGTACCCCTCGGAGCTCTCGGGCGGCATGCGCAAACGCGCGGGGCTGGCGCGGGCGCTGGCGCTGGACCCCGAGATCGTCTTCCTCGACGAGCCCACCGCCGGGCTCGACCCCATCGGCGCCACGGCGTTTGATGAACTGATCAAGGGGCTGTCCCGCTCGCTCGGCCTCACGGTGTTCCTCGTCACCCACGACCTCGACACGCTGCACGCCACCTGCGACCGCATCGCGGTGCTGGCCGAGAAGAAGGTGCTGGTGACCGGCACCATGGCCGAAATGCTCGACGTCGATCACCCCTGGGTGCGCGAATACTTCCACGGCCCCCGCGCCCGCGCGGCCCAGGACACGGCCTCCGAAGGGGGCGGGCAGAGCCCGTCCGCCCACGGGTCCGGCGCGGCCGCCCAGACCGCCCACCGGCAGGGCGGGACCGGCCAGCCGGACCAGCCCACCCACGACACGAACGCCCCCCACTCCGGGGCTACAGACGCGCCCGACCGGGCCACCCCCACCGGCACGCAAGGATGACACCCCCATGGAAACCCGCGCCAATTACGTTCTGATCGGGGCCTTCGCGCTGGCGGGCTTCATCGGGATGCTCGGCTTCTTCCTGTGGTTTGCCCAGGTGCAGCTCGACCGGCAGTTCGCCTATTACGACGTCCGCTTCGACAGCGTCTCGGGCCTCGCCCGCGCCTCCGACGTCCGCTTCGCCGGCCTGCCCGTGGGCACGGTGGTGGACGTGTCGCTCTCGCCCGATGACGGGCGCGTTGTGGTCCGGCTGGAGGTCGCGGCCGACGTGCCCGTGCGCACGAGTTCCGTCGCCACCATCGAATCCCAGGGTGTGACCGGCATCAGCTTCGTGGGCATCTCGGCGGGCGATGCCCGCGATCCCCTTCTTGTCGATACCACCGACGGCGTGCCGGAAATCGAATCCGGCCGCTCGGTGCTGCAGTCGCTGACCGAGGACGCCCCCGAGATCGTGTCCGAAGCCCTGCAGGTCATGCGCCAGCTGTCCGACATCTTCAGCGCCGAAAACCAGCAGCGCATCACCAACATCCTCGACAATCTGGAACGCTCGTCGGGCGATCTCGGCGGCGCGCTCGAGGCCTTTGCCGAGATCACCGGCACCGTGGGCGACGCCTCTGCCGAGATCGCCGCCTTCACCGGCGAGCTCGAGCCCCTCATCACCCCATTTGCCAACGCGCTCGGAACCCTCGACACCGTCCTGGTGGAGGTCGGCGAGCTTGCCAGCCGCATCGGCCGCACCCTCGACGTGGGCGATGAGGTGTTGGTGGCCGCGCAATCCGCGCTGCAAACCATCGACCGCGTCGGCCAGGACGAAATCCCCCCCGCCATGGCCGAGCTGCGCGACACCGCCACCTCGCTGCGCACCCAGCTCGACAGCCTCGGCGCCGACGCCCAGGGACTGATCGCCCAGTTCACCGCCACAGGCGCGGCCGCCACCGCCCGCCTCACCGACGCCGAAACCACGCTGGCCCGCGCCAACGAGCTGATCGCGCGGCTGGACACCACGCTCGCCACCGTCGACCGCACCGCCGCCGCCGCCGAGGCGCTGATCGCGGGCGAGGGCACCGAGCTTGCCGCCGCCGCCACCCAGCTCATGGACAGTGACGTGCCCCGCGCGCTCTCCGACCTGCGCGCCGCCGCCGCCAGCGCCCGCATCACCTCCGACGATCTCGGCAACCTCATCACGCTGGAGGCCCCGCGCCTGTTCGACGACCTCCGCGCCACCTCCACCGCCGTGCGCAGCGAGATCGGCACGCTGGGCACCGATGCCCGCGGCCTGATGGCCACCTTCGCGGCCACAGGCACCGAAGCGACCCTCCGGCTGGCCGAGGCCGAGGCCACCATCGCCGCCGTCAACGCAGCCCTCGGCCGGGTGGACGGCACGCTGGCGGCGGTCGAACGCAGCGCAGAGGCGGTCGAACAGATCACCACCGGGGACGCCACCGCCCTGGTGGCCGAGGCCCGCGCCATGGTCACCACCGTCAACCGCATCGCCGAGACGGACCTGCCCGCCATCATCGCCGACGTGCGCGCGGCCACCGGGACCGCCGCGCGGGTGGTCGAACAGGTCGGCGCCGACCTCACCACCGCCGCCGGCCGGGTCGAGGCGCTGTCGGACACCACCACCGCCGCCGTGGCCGAGGCCGGCGAGACCATCGCCCGCGCCCGCACCACCCTCGACACGCTGGACGCGGCGCTGGCTACCGGCACCCGTACCCTGGACGCGGCCGAGCGCACCTTCACCACCGCCGATCGGGTGATGAACGAGGACATCGACGCCATCACCACAGACCTGCGCGCCATGATCGCGCAGCTCGAGGCGACCTTCGCCACCGTGGCCGAGGACTTCCCCGCCATCACCGCCGATCTGCGCCGCGCCTCGGCCAGCGCCGACGACGCCTTCGCGGAGCTCGAGGCCATGGCCCGCGACGCCCGCGGCCCGGTGGGCGACTTCGCCACCGGCGCGCTGCCGCAGTTCAGCCAGCTCGCCCGCGAGGCCCGCAGCCTCGTCGCCAGCTTCGACCGCCTCGTGCGCGCCCTCGAGCGCGACCCCTCCCGCGTCCTCTTCA
>SKMM01000073.1 GCA_007121055.1 Paracoccaceae bacterium
CCGCCGAAGCGCTGGGCGCCGCGCGCCGGGCCGCGGCCGCGCGGTTGGACGCGGCCATGGTAGCCGAGCTTGCGCCGCTCAAGCTCGACAGGGCGGTGTTCGCGACCGAGGTCGCGGAGACGCCGCCCGGACCGGAAGGCGCCGATGCGGTGCAGTTCCTGATCTCCACGGTGGCGGGCAGTCCGCCCGGGCCGCTCGACCGCATCGCCTCGGGGGGGGAGCTGTCGCGCTTCCTGCTGGCACTGAAGGTCTGCCTGAGTGCGGGGGGCGGCGCCGCGCTGATCTTCGACGAGATCGACCGTGGCGTGGGCGGGGCCACCGCCGATGCCGTGGGCCGGCGGTTGGCGCGGCTTGCGCTGGGGGGGCAGGTTCTGGTGGTCACGCATTCGCCGCAGGTGGCCGCCGCGGGCGCCCATCACTGGCGGGTCGAGAAGCACGAGCGCGACGGGCGGACCCTGTCGCGGGTGGTGCCGCTTGATGCCGGCGCGCGTGTCAACGAGATCGCCCGGATGCTGTCGGGAGACACCGTCACCGACGCCGCACGGGCGGCCGCCCGCGCATTGCTGGAAGGTTGACGCCCACAGGGTTTACACCGCGGTCCCCGCGCACCACCTTGGCGGAAAACAAGGAAGGATCTTCCCATGACCCCGATTTTCCGTGCCGGCACGGCGCTTGGCCTCGCGGCCCTTCTGGGCGCGTGCAACATGGCGGCGTTGCCCCAGATCATCGAGCCTGCACCGGCCGACCCGGGCGTCGATCTGCCCGCGCAGCGTGCAATCGCGGCCTGCCTGTCGAGGGCCGAGGCGCAGGGTCTCGAGGTGCGCGGCGTCGCCAATTCCAGCGAGGTCGTCGGACCCGGGGGCGCCGCCGTCGGTCAGAACGTGTTCGTGGATGTCGGCCGCGGCGGCCAGGCCTTCACCGTGCGCTGCAGCTACACCTATGCCAGTTCCGAGGCCCGGATCATGACCCTCTGACGCCGCCGCTGCCGGCCGGCGCGGACCGGCCGGCAGCGCCACCATGGCAGATCGACAATGGCGGCGGCGACTCGCCGGCCAAGTCGCTGAGCAGGACCCTCCACGCAAACCTGCCCCAGGCGCAAACTCCCCGGATCCACCGTACGGGAGGGCGGGTCCGCCTCGAGGCTTCTTGTGATCGGCGTGGATGGAGCGGGTGAAGGGAATCGAACCCTCGTCGTCAGCTTGGGAAGCTGCTGCTCTACCATTGAGCTACACCCGCATCACACCGCTCGATATCTTCGAACGGGCTGCCTTGCAAGGTGGGGTCGTCCGGAACAGGGCTGACCTTCACAGGGGATGCGCAGACCGCGTCGGGAGCAACGCGTGTGGCACGGTGCCCCCGGCGATGGCGCCACCGCCGGGGGCACCGTGCCACACGCGGCGCCGGTCCAGGGAAGGCGAACCTTCTGCCCCACGTCTGCGTCCCGCGCCGCGGACACGGCCCGTTGGTCCTACGGCGGTCTGTCACGAGCAGCGCCAACCTCCGGAATACCGCCGTGCGACGGAGGGTCCACGCTGACCAGCCTGGCTTGTGCGGCGAGAACGCCTGGACATGGGACTGCGGCCCGCATCCCATCCATCGGCAGGGACCCGCGTGCGCTGTCGATTGCCCTGCCGTGAGGGCGCTCAATGGACTGCGCCTGGAGATGCTGCCCTCCCCGGAACTCAAGCCGGCTTTCGCCGCGGCCTGCGGGCGATTGGTCAGCGGAGCGCGGGGATGGCACACTGTGCGAAACAGGGCGATTCGCGGGGCCGCCGGGCCGCGTGGGACCAGAGGCGGCATGCAGGCTGCGGCCGCGGATTTCAGAAAGGATCAGGGATGAAGGACGAACAGCCCCTGCGCGAACCCGGGTTCCGCGACTCGGTCGACCTGATGTTCAATCGGGCGGTGCGCCACCTCGACCTCAGCCCTGGGCTGGAGCAGAAGATCCGCGTCTGCAACGCCACCTACATCGTGCGGTTCGGGGTGCGTTTGCGGGGCCATATCCACACCTTCACCGGCTACCGCTCGAACCATTCCGAGCACATGGAACCCATGAAGGGCGGCATCCGCTATGCCCCGGAGGTCCACCAGGAGGAGGTCGAGGCGCTCGCCGCGCTGATGACCTACAAATGCGCCCTGGTGGAGGTGCCCTTCGGCGGCGCCAAGGGCGGGCTGTGCATCGACCCCCGCCAGTGGGAGCCGCATGAGCTGGAGCAGATCACCCGGCGTTTCACCTACGAGCTGGCCAAGCGCGACCTGATCAACCCCAGCCAGAACGTGCCGGCGCCCGACATGGGCACCTCGGAGCGCGAGATGGCCTGGATGGCCGACCAGTACGCGCGGATGAACACCACCGACATCAATGCGCATGCCTGCGTCACCGGCAAGCCGCTGAATTCGGGCGGCATCCATGGCCGGGTCGAGGCCACGGGCCGCGGCGTGCAATACGCCCTGCGGGAATTCTTCCGCCACCCCGAGGACATCAAGCGCGCGGGCCTTTCGGGGCAGCTCGACGGCAAGCGGGTGATCGTGCAGGGGCTCGGCAACGTGGGCTACCACGCCGCGAAGTTCCTGTCCCAGGAAGATGGTGTGAAGATCACCGCCATCATCGAGCGGGACGGGGCGCTGGTGTCGGACGAGGGCCTCGACGTGGAGGCTGTGCGCGGCTGGATCGCCAAGCATGGCGGTGTGACCGGCTGCCCCGAGGGACGGCATGTGCCCGATGGTACCGCACTGCTGGAGGCCGAGTGCGACATCCTGATCCCCGCCGCGCTTGAGGGTGTGATCAACCTGACCAACGCCGAGCGCATCCAGGCTCCGCTGATCGTCGAGGCTGCCAACGGCCCCGTCACCGCCGCCGCCGACGAGATCCTGCGCGCCAAGGGCACCGTCATCATCCCCGACCTTTACGCCAATGCCGGCGGTGTGACCGTCAGCTATTTCGAGTGGGTCAAGAACCTCAGCCACATCCGGTTCGGCCGGATGCAGCGCCGCGCCGAGGAGGCCCATCACCTGCTGCTGATCGAGGAGCTGGAGCGGCTGTCGGCCGATCGGGACCTCGGCTGGGAGCTGTCGCCGGATTTCAAGACCAAGTACCTGCGCGGCGCGGACGAGCTGGAGCTGGTGCGCTCGGGCCTCGACGACACCATGCGCACGGCCTACCAGTCCATGCGCGAAAACTGGCACGGGCGCGACGATGTGGAGGATCTGCGCACCGCGGCCTTCATCGTCGCCATCCAGCGCGTCGCCGCCAGCTACCGCGCCAAGGGCCTCTGAGCACCTCGCCCGCCGGAGGCCCGACGGGTGGGGCCTCCGGACGGCCGCGTGGGGCGGATTGCGCGGTGCGTGGTTGCGGCCGGACGCTCACCGGGGCAGGGCGGTCAGGGGCGTGCGGCGCCACAGCACGGTCGGCTGCGCGGGCGGATGGCGGGCGGCGGCGATGACGGCGGGCATGTCGATGCCGGGCAGGACGCCGAAGAAATCGTAGAGACGTTCGGCGCCCTCGGCGTCCAGCGGGATCTCCACCGCCCCTTGCGGCTGGTCGAGGATCCAGACTGCCCCCCCGGGCCCGGGCGCGATGTGCAGCCGCTCCACCTCGGTCAGCGCGGCGAAACCGCCGGTCTCGGGGCCGAAATAGGCCACCTGCCCCTCGACCATCCGCACCAGCCCCGGGCCGCGGCCGGCCGGACGGAACCGCAGCCGGCGCAGCCCCGCCAGCGCCAGCCCCAGCCCCGCCAGCGCCACCAGCCCGCCCAGCCCCTGAAAGAACCAGCCGCCCAGCGTGGCAAGCCAGCCGCCCGCCGCAACCACGCCGAGGCCGGCCAGCACCTCTCGCCAGCGATGCGCCGCGGCCG
>SKMM01000137.1 GCA_007121055.1 Paracoccaceae bacterium
CCGTTATCGAAGTCCTGAGCTTAGCTGTCGATGATCGTCCCATGAACTGGTCCTCCCTCCCCAAGAACAGCATGGAAAGAAGGTTAAGTGGACACTCAACCCGATCGAGCGGCTGAACAAGGAGGTGAAGCGGCGCGCCGACGTCGTCGGGATCTTCCCCAACGAGGCCTCCATCCTGCGCCTGATCGGCGCGGTGCTGTTCGAGCAGAACGACGAGTGGCAGACCTCGAGCGGCTACATGATGGTCGAGGCCTTCGCCCGCATCGACACCGAGGAGATCGACCCCATTCTCTCCATAACCACGAAAGCCGCCTGATCATGTCCTCAGGCCGTCCGGGAAATTACACCAGCTTGACGGACGTGACCGCCAGACCGGGGGCCCATGACCACGATCGAGTGCGTGGTCTCCCAAGAAACGGTTGTCGAAGGGGGCATGGGCGGTGTTGCAAACACCCGTGACGCAAAGGCTAGTTGACCGGCGTCTCGACCGCGCCAGACGCCCACAGCCGGGAGGGCGCGACTGGGACCGACTCTGGTCCCCTCCACAAGCGGAAAGGCCCGTGCGGCCGGCGCGACACGCACCGGCAGGCACGCCGCCTGCAGCCGCATCAAGGCCACCGTCGGCGGGCGCCACCTCGGAGCCATATCAGTAGATGTAGCGGATCTGATCGCTCCAGAAACGTTCGAGGCGCCGCAGCCCGTGATTGACCTCGGCGATCCCGTCCGCCCCCATGACGCCCCGGCGGTCCAGGGTCTCGGAATGGCGGGCGAACAGGGCGGCGACCATGGAGTGGATATCCCGACCCCGGCCCGTCAGCCGCACACGAACCGCGCGCCGGTCGGCGGCGCAGCGCTGATGGTGCATGTAGCCGGCCTCCACCAGCTTCTTGAGATTGTAGGAGACGTTGGAGCCCTGGTAGTAGCCCCGGCTCTTGAGTTCCCCCGCGGTGACCTCGTTGTCGCCGATGTTGAACAGCAAGAGCGCCTGCACCGCGTTGATGTCGAGGATGCCGAGCCGCTCGAACTCGTCCTTGATGACATCGAGCAAGAGCCTGTGCAACCGTTCCACCAGCGCCAGACTTTCAAGATACACCGGAAGGATCTCGCCGTTCCCGCCCTCCTCAAGGGTCTCGGGTGACACCATGGCTTCCTGAACGCGCATCACTGCCTCCGCCGCTGCATCCGCCCCCGGAATGCACCCGATAACCGAAGTTTCGGTTAAACTGCGGCGCGTTTTGCGTGTTTTCCGGGGGTGTCGAAGGCAAAAGCCCGTGAGGATGCGGGCTCAGCGTTCGCGTTCGCCGAATCGGGTGCGGGCGAAGTTGCCGATCTCGGACAGCAGTTCCGCGTGGGCGCCGGGCGCAGGCATCTGCCCGGTGGTCCAGGCGTAGAGGTCCTGGTCGTTCTCCTCCAGCAGCGCCTCGAACCGATCCAGTGCCCCGGGCGCCAGCGCCGCGAGCCGCGCATCGGCCCAGGGGCCCAGGATCAGGTCCATCTCCCTGGTGCCGCGGCGCCAGGCGCGCAGGCGCAGGCGGCGCAGGCGGATGTCGGGGGTCTCGGCGGGGGAGGTGTCGGTCATGGGTCCTCGCGGGTCAGGGCGGTGAGCCGGGCCTCGGTGCGGCCCAGCCGGGTGGCGATGGCGCCAAGCTCTTCGCGCAGGCGGCGCAGCTCGGCAAGGGCGGCGCGGGCCTCGGCGCCGGGGGGGCGGTCTTCGGGCGGCCCGTCGGGCCCGTCGCCGGTGCCGGTCAGCAGCCAGCCCACCGACACGTTCAGCATGCCTGCGGCCATCTGCAGCTTGTTGGCCCGGGGCTCGGCGCGGTCCTCCTCCCAGGCCTGCACGGTGGCAAGCCGCACCCCCAGCCCCCGCGCCAGCGCCGTCTGGCTCAGGCCCGCGGCCTCGCGCGCGCCGGCGATGCGGTCACCCAGGGTTGCGGTTTCGGGGCCGTACCAGCCGCCGTCCTCGCCGTCCTCGGCCATCGGGCCCTCCTGCGGTTGCGCCTTGATCGGCCATCGGCCGCAGCCTATGTCGACGGGGCGTCGAATACAAACCGCGGTCCTGCCGGAGTACCCCATGCCCTTCCTGTCCGACACCCTGACCCGGGTGAAGCCCTCGCCCACCATCGCCGTCACCAACAAGGCGCGCGAGCTGAAGGCCGCGGGGCGCGACGTGATCGGTCTGGGCGCGGGCGAGCCCGACTTCGACACGCCCGACAACATCAAGGCGGCCGCCAAGCGGGCCATCGACGCGGGCCTGACGAAATACACCGCCGTTGACGGCATCCCAGAACTGAAACAGGCGATCTGCGACAAGTTCCGCCGCGACAACGGGCTGGAGTACACGCCAGCGCAGGTCACCGTGGGCACGGGCGGCAAGCAGGTCCTCTACAACGCGCTGATGGCCACGCTGAACCCCGGGGACGAGGTGGTGATCCCCGCGCCCTACTGGGTCAGCTATCCCGACATGGTGCTGCTGGCGGGGGGCGAGCCGGTGATCGCCGAGGCCAGCGCCCAGACCGCCTACAAGCTGACGGCCGACCAGCTGGAGGCCGCGATCACGCCGAAGACCAAGTGGTTCATCTTCAACTCGCCCTCCAACCCCACCGGGGCGGGCTACACCTGGGACGAACTGAAGGCGCTGACCGACGTGCTCATGCGCCATCCCCATGTCTGGGTGATGACCGACGACATGTACGAGCACCTCGTCTATGGCGATTTCGAGTTCTGCACGCCCGCGCAGGTGGAGCCGCAGCTCTACGACCGGACGCTGACGGTCAACGGCGTCTCCAAGGCCTATTGCATGACCGGCTGGCGCATTGGCTATGCCGCGGGGCCCGAGGCGCTGATCAGGGCCATGGGCAAGGTGCAGTCGCAGTCGACCTCCAACCCCTCGTCGATCTCGCAATACGCTGCGGTCGAAGCGCTGAACGGCCCGCAGGACTTCATCGCGTCCAACAACGAAGCCTTCCGCCGCCGCCGCGACATGGTGGTGAAGATGCTGAACGCCTGCGAGGGGATCACCTGCCCGACACCCGAGGGGGCCTTCTACGTCTACCCATCCATCGGCGGCTGCATCGGCAAGACCTCCGAGGGCGGCGCGAAGATCGAGGACGACGAGGCCTTCGCCACAGCGCTCCTCGAGGAGAAGGGCGTGGCGGTGGTGTTCGGCGCCGCCTTCGGCCTCTCGCCCGCCTTCCGCGTGAGCTACGCGACCTCGGACGAGGCCCTCCGTGAGGCCTGCACCCGCATTCAGGACTTCTGCGCCGGCCTACGCTGATCCTTCAATGCCCACAGATGCGCGGTACAAACGCGACCGCCGGACTATGCGTGGGATTCATCTGGCCGCAGTGACGCTCGCCTGCGGCGCGCGTGGACTGGTCCCTGTCGTATCGAGCGCTGCGGAGAGGGCTTGGGAATTCGTCTGGTGAAAAGCGGGCGAGGAAAATGCCAACGCTTCCGGGCGGCCGTGACGGCGTGCTCCGAGGCGGTACGCATCGAGTGCTGACGGGCCCGGATTCAGCCGGCCGCCGAATGATTGCAGGTCATCGTCCGGGCCACGCCGACGGGTCGCAAGGACTTGCCCAGCTCTGAGGTCGGTGTTCGCGCGAGCACCCAGCGCTGGCGCTGCCTGCTGGTCGGCTCCAAGGCCCGCGGGCTGGGGCTTCCACCGAAGCCAGCCTCTGGCAACAGTGCACCAGAGTCCTGGAAGCTGCTGGAGGAGGTCTTCTGTCAATCAGCATTGAAACGGGACCCCGTATAGGCGTCCAAAAGGGACCCCCCTTTGGTGTGCTGAACGCGGCTGTTGCCGCAGCGCCGAGCCGGAGGCGAGGCGGTGGGGCAACAGCCGC
>SKMM01000411.1 GCA_007121055.1 Paracoccaceae bacterium
ATCAACGACGCCGACATCGTGCAGATCATCGACCACCACAAGCTGGTGGGGGGGCTGGAGACCAAGGGGCCCATCGACATCACCATTCGGCCACTGGCCTGCACGGCGACCATCATGCACGATCTGATGGGGGTGGATGCCGCGCGCATGCCCGATCCGATCAAATGCGCGATGCTGTCCTGCATCCTGTCGGACACGCTGGAGTTCCGCTCGCCCACCACCACCGACCATGACCGGCATGTGGCCGAGGGGCTGGCGCGGTCGCTGGGGATCTCGATCCCCGACTATGCCGCCGAGCTGTTCGCAGCGAAGTCGGATGTGTCGGCCTTTTCGGACGCCGAGCTTCTGAAGATGGATTCAAAGAGCTTCGGCGTGGGCGACCTGACGCTGCGGGTGTCGGTGCTGGAGACGACCTCGCCCGGGCAGGTGCTGGACCGCAAGGCGGATCTGGTGGCGGCGATGCCGGGTGTGGCGGCCGAGGATGGCGCCGACGAGGTGCTGCTGTTCGTCGTGGACATCCTGCGCGAGGAGGCGACGCTGCTGGTCCCCAACGACCGGGTGCGCGCCATCGCCGAAAAGAGCTTCGGTGTGAGCGTCGAGGGCGATGCGCTGGTGTTGCCCGGGGTGATGAGCCGCAAGAAACAGATCGTGCCGGTGCTGGCGGTCTGAGACCTGTCGCCTTTCGGTTGGCTGCCCGGCCCCGTGCCGGCTTGACGGAGCGTTGCCCGTGACCCGTATGCTCGAGCGTCTGTCCGACATCTCGGCCAGCTATGACGTGCTGCTGTGCGACCTGTGGGGGTGCCTGCACAATGGCGAGCGGCCCTTCGTACCGGCGGTGGCGGCGCTGGCGGCGTTCCGGGACACCGGCGGCCGGGTGGTGCTGCTGACCAACTCGCCCCGGCCCGAGCCGTCGGTGCAGCGGCAGCTCGACGACATGGGGGTGCCGCGCGGGGTCTATGACATGATCGTCTCGTCGGGCGATGCGGCGCAGGCGGGGATGCTGGCGGGCGCGGTGGGCCGCAAGGTCTGGCATCTGGGGCCCGAGCGGGACGGGCGGTTCTTCACCGCGATCCCCGATCATCTGGCGGAGGCGCCGGAGGTGGAGCGGGTGGCGTTCGACGCAGCCGAGGGGATCGTCTGCACGGGGCAGTTTTCCGACGACGACGAGCCGGAGGATTACCGCGGGCGGTTTCTGGCGGCGCGGGAGCGGGGGATGAAGCTTCTGTGCGCCAACCCCGACATCGTGGTGGACCAAGGGGAGCGGCGGCTGTGGTGTGCGGGGGCGCTGGCGCAGCTCTATACCGAGATGGGGGGCGAGAGCCTTTATTTCGGCAAGCCGCATCCGCCGATCTACGACCTGGCGCGGCGGCGGCTGGCGGCCGGCGGGGGGGCGCCGCCCGAGGACCGCATCCTCGCGGTGGGCGACGGGATCTTCACCGACGTGCAGGGCGCCATCGCCGAGGACATCGACGTGATCTTCATCACCGGGGGCCTGGCGGCCGAGGAGACGGGAACCCGGGGCATGACCGGCCGGCCCGACCCCGACCGGCTGGACGCCTTTCTGGCGGGCAGCGGACTGAGCCCGACCTATGCCATGGGCGGGCTGCGCTAGCAGGGCTGCCGACGACCCACCCGTCCCATGCCCTTTCGGGGGCAATTCTGGAACACGTCCCCGTCAAGCTCACCACGCGCCCCGGTCCGGGCGTTGGGGCTGGGGGGGTATCGATGACGGGGGCCTGGGCTCTGAGGGCGTCGCTTATCCCGGTCTGATGACGTCACGGCGGCGCGGTCTCGGCCGGGCCTGGGGCCGTGCGGCGAGCAGCGGGGTCGGCGCTGCCTGTGGGGCTGCTCGGGTGTTCCGGCCGGGGGCCCGTGGCTCGGCCGAGTGGCCGGGCGCTCGACCCACGGTGTCGGGTCGGGCGGCGTCGCGGCTGGCGGGGCGGTGGCGGACGCCGGAATGGTTCGTCTGGCACGCGGGGCGGTCGGACAGACGGGCGCTCAGGCGGTGGGCTCGGGTTCGGGGGCCGGCAGGGGGGCGGCGTCTTCGGCGCCGAAGGTGAGGGTGAGGGCCCAGACGCGGCCGTCGGGGGTGTCGGCCTCGCCCTGTTCGAGGCGGGCGTCGAGCTGCTGGGCGAAGGCCTCGATCAGTTCGGCACCGAGGCGGGTGCTGCCGGCATCGTCGCGGTCGATGCCGGGTAGGGGCGTGCCCAGCGAGTTGCGGACGGTGAGGGTGACGGGGCCCGTGGGCTCGGCGTCAGGGCTGCCCTCGGCGGTGGCGCCGTCCAGCCGGACCTCGAGCCAGGCCGGGCCGGAGGGGGGGCGGCCGGTGTATTTCAGCGCGTTGGTCACCGCCTCGGTCAGCAGGAGCGACAGCGGCACGAGGCGGTCGGGGGAGAGGGTCGTCGGCGCGAGGCTGGTGCGCACGGCGATACCGCTGCCCGGGGCGGCGCCGATGGTCATGAGCTGGCGCACGATCTCGTCCACCAGCCGGTCGGCGCGCACGGCGGCCAGGCGGTCGGATTGATAGAGGCTGCGGTGGATGGTGGCGAGGCCGAGCACCCGGTCCTGGACCGAGCGCAGCACCCGCCGCGCGGCCGGATCGCGGACCTGGCGCATCTGCAGGTTCAGAATGGATGCAATGAGTTGGAGGTTGTTCTTCACGCGATGGTGGACCTCCTTCAGCAGCACGGTCTTCTCCGCCAGCGAGGCCTCCAGCTCGGCCTCGTCGCGCGCGAGGATGCGGGCGAGCTTGTTGAAGGTGGCCGAGACCTCGCGCAGCTCGGCCGGGGCGTCGGCCAGAACCGGGGGCGGCGTGTCGCGGTGGCCCAGCGCGAAGCGGCGCATCTGGCGGTTGAGGCTGCGGATGTGGCGGATCACGAGGCGGTAGACGGCGAGATAGGCCACGGCGAGGCTGGCGACCCACATCATCAGGGGCACGGCGACGGCGGCGAGACCCGCGCCGCCCGAGGCCGCGGCACCCGCGCCGCCGGGCCAGACGCCGAGCGCGTAGAGCATGCCGGGCATCAGCGGGACCATGGCGTAGGTGGCGCGCTCGCCCTCGGCGGTGGGGCCGGAGAAGACGCGGGTGCCATCCTCGATCAGGCCCACCAGCGAGCGGCCCTCGGGCAGGAGCCCCTCGGGTGCGCCGCCGTCGCTGAGGATATCGCCGTAGCGGTTGACGAGGAGGGTGTGGCGCGGCGCGTCCTCGTCCCGGCCCGAGGCCAGCCGGCCCATCATCGCCACCGCGTCCTGGCCGATGGAGACCGCCATGAAGCCCTGCAGCGTGTCGCCGTCGCGGATCGGCTGCGCCACCACGAGGACGGGCCGGCCGCTGACGACCCCCGCGTCGGCGGCGGCGACCATGGCGGCGGGGCGCGCCATCAACGTGTCGAACACCGGGTGGTTGCCGAAGTCGCGCGGCGGGCCGGAAGAGACGCAGCGCATGCGGCCGTCGGTCTCGATCAGGCCGGCGGCGGTGAACACGCCCGAGCGGCGGACGAAATCCGCGAGCAGCGCGCCGCAGGCTTCGGGGTCGTCGAGCCGGTCGAGGGCGGGGGCGGCCAATGTGGCCCCCGAGGCGAGGGTCGATTCGATGAGCGCGCGCTGGCCGGCCACGGCCTCGGCGGTGAGGCCGACGAGGGCCTGGTCGGCGCTGCTGCGCGCGTCGCCGAGGGTGCGCAGCGTGGTGTCCACGGCGATCGCTCCCAGCGGCAGCAACGCCACCGACAGCAGGATCGCCAGCCGCACCGCGAGGCGGTCGCGCAGGCGGGGGCCAAGAGGGGGGCCGGCGCCGATCATCGTCCCTCACCCCCCCGCGGGGCGCTGCGCGGAC
>SKMM01000362.1 GCA_007121055.1 Paracoccaceae bacterium
CCTCGGCCTGGGCGAGCCAGTGGGCGCCGCGGGCGCGCATGGCCTCAAGGGCGGCGGGGCCGCCCTGCGCGGGCAGGCCGGTCAGCAGGTTCGTCAGGCGGTTGAGCCAGCGCGAGGGGATGGTGGCGGCCTCGGCGTCGCGCAGGGCGCGGGTGAGGACCACTTCGGGGGCGCAGATCGCCTGCTGGAAGTCGTGGGCCGCGAGGCCGATGCGGCGTTCGGGCAGAAGGAGGCCCGCGTCGAGGCGCATGCGGCGGTTGAGCCAGGGGTCGGGGGCGGGGAGGTCGGGCCAGATGCCCTCGTTCAGGCCCGCCGCGATGACGAGGTCCGCGCCCTGCACGCGCGCCTCCAGCGTGCCCCAGATGCGGATGCGGGGGTCCGGCTGGACGGGTTCGCGGACCTCGCGGCGCGCGAGGATCGCGTCGAGGAGGGCGGCGTAATCGGCGGCGGTGAGGGGGGCCGCGTGGGCGGCTTCGCGGGCCAGCGCGTCGAGGGCCGCGCGGGCCTCGGCACCGGCCGACTCGGCCCAGAGCGCGCCGGAAGGAGGGGGCGCGCGGTCGGCTCCGGGGGTGGCCGGGGCGGCAGGTGTGGATTCGGCCGGGACATGGGGATCGGGCGCTGTCCGGTCAGCCTGGGCAGGCGGGGTGGGTCTTGGGGCCGGAGGGGGCGGCGCGCCGGCCGGGTCGGGTTGCGGGTACGTCAGGGGGCTGGATGTGGGCGGTGGGGCGGTGGGCTTGTCCGTGCGGGCGCAGTCCGATGACGTGGCGTCAAGGGCGGGCTGAGAGGGGGCATCTGTCGCCGGGGCGGGGCCGGCTGCGAGGGATTGGGTGAGGGCGCGGTGGGTGACGAGGTGCTCGGCGAGGGGCGCCGGTCCGGGCGCGGCGGGGAGTTGGTCGAGCCAGGTGGCGAGCCAGAGGGCCCAGGGGGCGGCGTCGGGGTTGGCCCAGGCCATGAGGGATGTGGCGTCGGGGAAGGCGGGGCCGTGGCGGCGCAGGTGAAGCTCGTAGTCGCGGGTGTGGCGGAGGTGCTCGCCCCGGCCCGGGCCGGAATGGGTGAGAGGGTGCTTGAGCAGCGCGATGAGGGCCTCGACCGTCACGCGGCCGGCGCGCAGCCGGGCGACCTGGCGCAACAGGCGGCCGGGGGCGGTGAGGCCCAGCGGGCGGCCGGCGCTGTCGTCCGGCACGAGGCGCCAGCGGTCGAGCGCGGCGGTGACCTGGCGGGTCAGGCCGCGGTCGGGGGTGATGAGGGCGGCGGTTTTGCCCTCCTCGGCGGCGTGGCGCAGGATGAGGGCGATGGCGCGGGCCTCGAGCCGCGGTGAGGGGGCTTCGATCAGGGTCAGGTCGTGGGTGGCGGGCTCGGCCGGGCCGATGTGGGCGCCTTCGGCCATCCAGCGGTCGGTGACGGGGGCAGGGCGCAGCGCCAGCGAGATCAGGCGGTTGCGCGCGGGGTTGGGAGGAGGGGTGGGCTCCCATGCCGCGATGTCCCCGGGGCGCAGGCCGAAGCGGTCGATCAGCGCGCGGTGGCGGTACTGGGGGTGGTCCTCGGCGGTCAGCGCGTCGTCAAGGGCATTCCAGGCCTCCGGGGGCATGTCGAAGTCGAAGCCCGGCAGGACGAGGGCGCCCTGCGGCAGGCGGGCCACCGCCTCCATCAGCCGGGCGGTGGTGCCGCGCGACCCGGTGGAGCCTGCGACAATGACGGGGTGCTCGGGGGGCGTGGTGGCCCAGGCTTCGGCCAGGCGGTCGATGGCGGTGCGCAGGCGGGCCTGCGGGTCGCGGGCCTCGGCCTCGAAGTAAGGGGTGATCAGGTCGATGAAGGCGAGGCTGCGCTGCCAGTGGCGGGCGTGGCCGGCGGTGTCGAGGGCGGCGAGCGCGGCGGGGGGAACGCCTTCGCCCTGCATCTCGTCCATCAGCGACGCGAGGCTGTCGGCGAGGTCGAAGGCGGCGTGGGAGGGCGCGAGGCTGGGGTCGCGGGCGATCAGGGCCTGGACGAGCTGCATCAGCTCCAGCCGGCGGCGCAGGGGCGGAATGGGGGGGGCGAGACCCTGCAGGGGCGCGAGGCCGGGGTCGGTGACCAGGCGCAGGCGGGGCAGGAGCCGTGCGCCCTCTTCGGACAGGATCTCGCGGATGCGGCGCTGCATGCGGCGGGTGTTGACGTAGAGGGTGACGCGGCCGAGCGCCTCGGGCTCGGGGCCGGTGCGGTCAAGCAGGCCGCGCACGAGCAGGCGCGGGAAGTCGGCGCCGGGGGGCAGGGCGTAGACGCCGCGGAGGGGGGCAGGGGTCATGGGCGTGGGGCCGAGGGAGAAGCGGGGATGCACAGGGGCGCCGGGGGCAACAGAGGATCGGGCGGGCGCAGCTTTGCATGTGCGGGCCCCGGGTTCGGCAGTGCGCTGGGCCTGGACCGCGGCGGGCGATACGGGCCGGGGCAGGACGAACGGGGTTTGGTGCGGTTCGGCTGATCCGTGCAGCGGCAGCTTGTGGCGTGCCAGATGGTCTGGGCAGAGGCGTGCGGGGTGGGCTGGGTGCGGTGTGCGCGAGGGCGGGGATGGCGCGCGCGGGGCCGAGACTTGCCGGGCAAGGGGGTGGGAAGGCGCCCCCATTCGCTTCGGGGGGGCTCGACGGCAGGATGCGGTGAGATTGGGGCAGTCAAATCAAAGGTGGCGGACGGTCGGGCCCTGGCGGCAGCGAGGCAGTTGCGATGGGGGTCGTGGGGCAGGCCGGTTGGACGCCATGCCCGGTCGGGGTCGCGTCGGCCTCGGGGCGCCGGGGCGCCGGTTTGGCGGCGGGGGGTCATTGAAACACCATGCCGGGACGGGCCGGGAGGGGTGCATCCCCCGTGGCCATCGCGCGCCGTGGGGTATGCCGCGGAGTGGGGTGGGGCAGGGCGGGTCACGGGGTCTCGGCCAGCAGGGATTCTGCCTGGGCGAGGCCGTCGGGGTGGCCGACGTCGCACCAGATGCCGGGGTAGAGGAGGCCGTGGATGGCGGGGGCAGCGCGGTCCCAGAGGCGGCGAAGCGGGAAGGCAGGGTCGGGGATCTCCGCCAAGGGCTCGGTGCGCAGGATCTGGGCGCCGGTGTACACCAAGTCTCCGCCCCATCTGAGCCGGCCGTCGTCGGCAAGGGATGCGTCGCCCCCGCCCCGTCGGGCGCGGGCCCGCGACAGCGGCACGAGCAGGAGAAGGGCCGCCATGTGCGGCCGCCACGCGGCGCGCAGCAGATCGAGCGGGTTGGGGCCGCGCCAGGCCACGTCGGGGTTGAGGGTCAGGACCGGGCTGTGGCCCAGGAGGGGCAGCGCGGCCTTGAGCCCGCCGCCGGTGTCCAGAAGCTCGGGCTCGTGGCTGATCGCCACCCCGCGGCCGGACAGGTGGGTGGCCAGCTGGTCGGCGTGGTAATGCGTGTTGACGACGATGCGGGGGACGCCGGTGGCGAGGTCGAGCGCATGGTCGATCAGCGGCCGGCCGGCCAGCGGGATCAGAGGCTTGGGCCGGTCGGCGGTGAGCGTCCCCATGCGGGTGCCGAGGCCTGCGGCGAAGATCATCAGCGCCTGAGGCGGTCCGGCGTCGGGGGGCATCACTGGCAGGGGCTCGGGTCCGGGGGGCATTGCAGGGCGGCCAGTCTGTCGGGATCGGGGGGCGGGATGTGGCGGGCCACGACGCGGGCCAGCGGCGCCAGCTCCGGGGTGGCAAGATCGGCCTGCAGGTAGCGCCAGACCCGCGGCATGTGGCGCAGATATCCCGGTTTGCCCTGCTGCGCGAGGCGGGCGAAGACGCCCAGGATGCGCAGCTGCCGCGCGGCGCCGAGCGTTGCGGCG
>SKMM01000395.1 GCA_007121055.1 Paracoccaceae bacterium
CGCGGGCATCCTCGAGACCGACACCGCCGAGCTGGGCAGCCTGCTGCAGCCCGGCGCGCTGTGCGCCACGGTGATCCAGCTCGACCCGATCCGGCTGGTGGGCTTCGTGCCCGAGATCGACGTGGACCGCATCGAGACCGGCGCTCCCGCCGGCGGACGGCTGAGTTCGGGGCGCGAGGTGGCGGGCGAGGTCACGTTCCTCGCGCGCGCGGCCGATCCCGCCACCCGCACCTTCCGGGTGGAGATCACGCTGGCGGCGGACGGGCCGCCCATCCGCGACGGCCAGACCGCCGAGATCGCCATCCGCGCGATGGGCGCCGAGGCGCATCTGGTGCCGGGCTCGGCGCTGACACTGGACGATGCGGGGCGGCTGGGGCTGCGGGTGGTGGACGCCGACAGCCGTACGGCCTTCGTGCCGGTGGAGGTGGTGCGCGACACCGACCGCGGGATCTGGGTGACGGGCCTGCCCGAGCGGGCCGAGGTGATCGTGGTCGGGCAGGAATTCGTGCGGGAGGGGGTACGCGTGGCCGCCACGCGGCGCGAGGCCCCTGCCCTGCCCGACGCCACGGCCGACCTCGTCGACGCGGTGGATGCCGCCGCCGACGCGCGCGGCGATGACGCGCCGGAGGCGGGTCAATGACCGGCATCGTCGACTGGGCCGCGCGCCATGCGCGGATGGTCATCGCCTTCATCGTCCTGACGCTCGCGGCCGGCATCTGGTCCTATGTCGGCCTGCCCAAGGAGGGCGAGCCGGACATCGAGATCCCGGCGCTGTTCATCTCGGTCCCCTTCCCCGGCGTCTCGGCCCAGGATGCCGAGAACCTGCTCGTGCGGCCCATGGAGTCCGAACTCGCCGACCTCGACGACCTCAAGACCATGACCGCAACTGCGTCGGAGAATTTCGCGGGCGTGGTGCTGGAGTTCGAATTCGGCTGGGACAAGCAGGCCACGCTCGCCGAGGTCCGCGACCGCATGACCCGGGCCGAGGCGCAGTTCCCTTCGGGCTTCGAGCGCTACACCATCAACGAGATCAACTTCTCGCAATTCCCCATCGTGATCGTGTCCCTGTCGGGCGACGTGCCCGAGCGCACGCTGCAGCGTTTGGGCCGCGAGCTGCAGGACCGGGTGGAGGCGCTCGATTCGGTGCTGGAGGCGCAGATCGCGGGCGAGCGCGAGGAGATGGTGGAGGTCATCATCGATCCGCTGCGCCTGGAGGCCTACAACGTCACCGCCGACGAGCTGATCCGGGTGGTGACGCTGAACAACCAGCTGGTGGCCGCGGGCGAGGTGGAGACCGAGGCCGGCGCCTTTGCGGTCAAGGTGCCGGCGGCGTTCAACACCACCACCGACGTCTTTCGCCTGCCGATCAAGGTCAACGGCGACAGCGTGGTGCGGCTGGGCGACCTCGCCGACATCCGGCTGACCTTCGAGGACCGCACCGCCACCGCCCGCTTCAACGGCGAGCCCACCGTCGCGCTGCAGGTCGTGATGCGGCGCGGCTTCAACCAGATCGAGACCGTGGCCGCGGTGCGCGAGACGGTGGAGGCCGCCCGCGCCGAGTGGCCCGAGCCGCTGCAGGAGGCCGTGCAGGTCGCCACCTCGCTCGACCGCTCGGTCGAGGTCGAGGCGATGGTGCGCCAGCTCGAGGGCTCGGTGCTGACGGCCATCGCGCTGGTGATGATCGTGGTGCTTGTGGCGCTGGGCACCCGGCCGGCGCTGCTGGTCGGGTTCGCGATCCCCTCGTCCTTCTTCCTGACCTTCCTGCTGTTCGCGATCATGGACGTTGCGGTGTCCAACATCGTGATGTTCGGGCTGATCCTGTCGGTGGGGATCCTCGTGGACGGCGCGGTGGTGGTGACGGAATACGCCGACAAGCGCCTGCGGGAGGGCGTGGCGCCGATGAAGGCCTATACGGCCGCGGCCAAGCGGATGTTCTGGCCCATCATCGCCTCGACCGCGACGACGCTGTGCGCCTTCCTGCCGATGCTGTTCTGGCCGGGCGTGGCGGGCGAGTTCATGGGGATGCTCCCCGTCACCCTGATCTTCGTGCTCTGCGCGGCGCTGGTGGTGGCGCTGGTGTATCTGCCGGTGGTGGGGGGCGTGTCGGGGCGGATGAGCCTCGCGTTCGAGGCGGCGTCAAGCTGGCTGCGGGCCCGCCTGCCCTGGGTGGCGCGCGCGGCGCTGGTGCCCGTTGCACTCTACGCGATGTTCCTGGGCGCGATGCAGACGATCAACCCGGCCTATCTGCTTGGCGCGGCCGCGCCTTCGGGGCCCGCGTCGATCCTGCCCGGCGCGGTGCTGTTCTGCCTCGCGGCCATCGCCTCCTCCATCGTGCTGGGGGCGGCGCGGATCGATCGCCAGCCGCGCCCGGTGCAGGCGGGGCACCGGCGCACGCTGGCGGGCCGCGGGGCGCAATTCGTCGTGGGCAATCCGCTGATGCCGGTCGTGACCGTCGTTGCGGTGATCGCCTTCGTCATGGCCGTGTTCTCATACTACGCCGACAACAACCGCGGCGTGGAGTTCTTCGTCGAGACCGAGCCAGAGCGCGGCATCGTCTATGTCATGGCCCGCGGCAACCTCTCGCTGCCGGAAAAGGACGACCTCGTGCGCCAGGCCGAGGAGGTGGTGATGGCCACCGAAGGCGTCTCGGCCGTCTTCGCCTTCGCCGGCCGCGGTGGCCTCAACGCCAACACCGCTGGTGCGCAGTCGCCGCTCGACAGCATCGGCCAGGTGCAGTTCGAGTTCGACCGCTGGGAGGACCGCACCGGCCGCCCCGGCCTCTCTGGCCGCGAGATCCGCGACACCATGCGCGCGGGCCTGGATGAGATCCCCGGCATCCGCACCCAGATCCTCGAACTCGCGGGCGGCCCCGGCGCGGCCAAGCCCGTGCATCTGCGGCTGATGGGCAACGACCTCGACCGGCTGGCCCAGGCCGTCGAAACCGTCGTCGCGCAGATGGAGGACACCACCGGCATCATCGACATCGAGGACACCCGTCCCCTGCCCGGCATCGACTGGCAGATCGACGTGGACGTGGAGCGCGCGGGCCGCTTCGGCGCGGATGTGGCCACGGTGGGCGGCATGGTGCAGCTGGTGACCCGCGGCATCCTTCTGGACACGATGCGCGTGCCCACCTCCACCGAGGAGATCGAGATCCGCGTCCGGCTGCCGCGCGAAGACCGGGTTCTCTCGACGCTCGACAGCCTGCGGGTGCAGACCCGCGACGGGCTCGTGCCGCTGTCGAACTTCATCACCCGCACGCCGGTCCCCAGCCTCGCCCAGATCGACCGGGTGGACCAGCGGCGGTTCTTCGACGTGAAGGCCGATGTGGCCTCGGGGCTGACCACCGATGCCGGCCGGCCGATCAACGCCACCGAGCGGATCGACCACCTGACGCGCTGGCTGGAGACGGAGACCCCGCTGCCGGCGGGGGTGGACTGGGAATGGACCGGTGATCAGCAGGACCAGGAGGAATCGGGCCAGTTCCTCATGGTCGCCTTCGCAGGCGCCCTGGCGCTGATGTTCCTGATCCTGCTGGCGCAGTTCAACAGCTTCTACAATGCGGTGCTGGTGCTTCTTGCGGTGGTGCTGTCGACCACCGGCGTGCTGATCGGCATGCTGACCATGAACCAGCCCTTCTCGATCATCATGACCGGCACGGGGATCGTGGCGCTGGCGGGGATCGTGGTGAACAACAACATCGTTCTGATTGATACCTATCAGGAATACGCCCGCCACATGCCGCGGATCGAGGCGATCATCCGCACGGTGGAATCGCGCATCCGGCCGGTGCTGATGACCACCGC
>SKMM01000377.1 GCA_007121055.1 Paracoccaceae bacterium
AGATCCGCATCCGGGCGGCAGGCGTCAACCGCCCCGACCTGCGCCAGCGCGCCGGCGGCTACCCGCCGCCGCCCGGGGTGACCGAGGTGCTGGGGCTGGAGGTTGCGGGCACCGTCACCGCGGTGGGCGCGGGCGTCGACCCCGCCTGGATCGGGCGCGAGGTCTGTGCGCTGCTGGCGGGGGGCGGCTATGCCGAGGCCTGCGTGGCGCCGCTGGCGCAGGTGTTGCCGGTGCCGAAGGGGCTGGACATGGTCCAGGCCGCGGCCCTGCCCGAGACCTATTTCACGGTCTGGACCAACCTGTTCCAGATCGCGCGGCTGCAGCCCGGCGAACGGGTGCTGATCCATGGCGGGGCAAGCGGCATCGGCACCACCGCGATCCAGCTGGCGCGGGCCTTCGGCGCCGAGGTGCTGGTCACCGCCGGGACCGAGGACAAATGCGCCGCTTGCCGGCGGCTGGGGGCGGGCACCGCCATCAACTACCGCACCGAGGATTTCGCGGCCGAGGTGCTGGCGGCGACGCAGGGCGCCGGGGTGGACGTGATCCTCGACATGGTGTGCGGGGCCTATCTGGCGCGCAACCTGGCCTGCCTCGCGCCGGGCGGCCGGCTGACGGTGATCGCGTTCCTCGGCGGCGGTCGGGCCGAGGTCGACATCGAGGCGATGGTGCGGCGGCGCCAGACGCTGTGCGGCAGCACCCTGCGCCCGCAATCGCCCGAGGCGAAGGGCCGGATCGCCGCGGAGCTCTTGCGCGAGGTCTGGCCGCTGATCGAGGCAGGCCAGGTGGCGCCGGTGATCGAGGCCGTGCTGCCGCTGGCGGAGGCGGCCGAGGGCCACGCCCGGCTGGAGGCGGGTGGCCATGTCGGCAAGTTCGTGCTGAAGACCTGACCGACCGCTCGGGGCGGCCGCGGCCGCGGACCGGTCACCCCGCAGTGTCTGACCCGTCCGGTGCAGGGATGGGACGCGGGGCGCGACGGCCCCGGGGTGGGAGGGGGCTGTCGCGGCTTGGGGCCCCGGCCTGCGGTGGCCGCAGCGAACTGCGGGGGGCCGGGCATCGGCTGTGCGGGCTCGCGCCGTGGCATCGTCCGGGGCCAACCCCCGGAGTGGCGGGATCGGAGGCGGCCACGGGCCGTCGACCGGGCGGGCGGCCGCGCTCCGGGCGGGGCTGCGGTGGGCCAACGGTGCGGGTGGCTGCGTCAGATCGGCAGGCTGAGCGGGCAGAGCGTGTCGATGTCGCGGCCGGCCCAGTCGCGGCCGGGCACGGCGGCCATCATCCGGGCCTGGCCTTCCTCGACCTCGGCCGCGGCGGCGTCCATGTCGAGGGTCAGGACGCGGCCGTCCGCGACCACCTTCTGGCCGCCGACATAGACGTCGCGCACGGCGCGTTCGGCGGCGGCATAGACGAGGCTGCGCAGCGGGTCGCGCACCGGCCGCATGGCGGTGCAGCCGAGGTCCACCAGAACGAGGTCGGCGCGTGCGCCGGGGGCGAGGCGGCCGAGGTCGGGGCGGCCCAGCGCCTCGGCGCCGCCCACGGTGGCGGCCTCCAGCACCTCGGCGGTGGAAGTGGTGAAGAGGTCCTGCGCGGTGACGCGCGCCAGGATCGCGGCGCAGCGCATCTCCTCGATCATGTTGTGGGGTGTGGTGTCGGTGCCGAGGCCGATGCGCACGCCCGCGCGGCGGTAGCGGCCGAAATCCTCCAGACACTGGCCATAGCGGGAGAACACGTTGGGGCAGTGGGCGACGACCGAGCCGGTCTCGGCCAGCAGGTCGAGGTCGCGGCGGGAGTGCCAGTGCAGCCAGGAGTGTTCGTCGATGAAGATGGCGTGGCCCAGGTGCGTGGTGGGGCCCAGCAGGCCGATCCGCGCGGCCCATTGCACGGGGGTCATGCCGTGGCGGTTCACCATCTCGTTGAATTCCATCACGGATTGCGAGATGTGCGTGGCGATGGGGAGGCCCTGCTCGTCGGCCCAGGCCTTGGCGGCGCGCAGAAGGTCCTCGGCGCAGGTGTCGATCTGCATCGGGTAGACGATGCCCGACAGGCGCCCGCCCCTGGGCAGGTCCTGAAGGAACGCCTTGGCGGCCTCGAATTCGCGCCAGCCGCGGGGCTCGTCCCAGGCGAACTTGAGCTGGTGGGGGGTGTCCATGTACCAGCGCGCCGAGGCAAAGCCCGCGGCCATCCACACCCGCAGCCCCGAGGCCTCGGCCACCTCGCGCCAGCCGTCGTAGGGGAAGGTGAGGTCCGCGACCGAGGTCACGCCGGAGCGCAGCATCTCGCCATAGGCGAGCGTCGCTGCCGCGCGCTGGCAGGCGGGGTCGGGGATCAGCGTGGCGCAGCGCTCGTACAGCCCGCTCATGTAGTGTTCGCGCAGGCCGTGTTCCTCGCGCAGGCCCTTGAAGGCGGGCTCGAGCGAGGGGTGGGTGTGCAGGTCCACAAGGCCCGGCATGGCCATCAGGCCGCGGCCGTCGATGTTCGTGGTCACCTCGCCGTCATAGCCGGGGCCGACGTGGAGGATCGTGTCGCCCTGGAACACGAGGTCGGTGTGGCGCAGGTAGCGGTGGCGGCCGGCGGCGGCGTCCCAGGCGATGATCCAGTCGCAGGCGGCGATGCGGGTGACGGTCATGGGGGCCTTTCGGGGCTCAGCCGGCCTCGGCCAGCGGTCGGAAATTGGCGAAGTCCCAGCCGCGGCCGGGGGCGGCGGCCAGAAGCTGCCGGGTATAGGGCTGGGTCGGGCGGGTCAGGACATCGGCGGCGGGGCCGGCCTCCACCACCTCGCCGGTCTTCATCACCAGGATGCGGTCGCAGATCTGGGCGGCCACGCGCAGGTCATGGGTGATGAACAGGATCGCGACGCCGGTGCGGACGCGGATGTCCTCGAGCAGGTCGAGCACCTGTTTCTGGACCGAGACATCCAGCGCCGAGACCGCCTCGTCGGCGACCAGCACCTCGGGCTCCATGGTCAGCGCGCGGGCGATGCAGATGCGCTGCCGCTGGCCGCCCGAGAACTGGTGCGGATAGCGCGACAGGGCGTCGGGCTCCATGCCCACCAGCCGGATCATCTCGCGCGCGCGGGCCTCGGCCCGGGCGCGGGGGGTGCCGTAGTTCAGCAGGCCCTCGATGATCGACTCGCCCACCTTCAGCCGGGCGTTGAGGGACCGGTAGGGGTCCTGGAACACGATCTGGATGCGCTTGCGGATCGGGCGCAGGCGGCGGCGCGGCAGGGTGGCGATCTCGGTCCCGCCCAGCGTCACGGATCCCGCGCTGGGGTCCACCAGCCGCACGATGCAGCGCGCGAGCGTGGACTTGCCCGAGCCGCTCTCGCCCACCAGCCCCACGACCTCGCCCCGGTGCAGCGCGAGGTTGGCGTCGCGCACGGCCTTCACGGTGCGCCCGCCGCCGAAGAGCCGCCCCTCGTGGTAGGTCTTGTCCAGCGCCGCGACCCGCAGGCAGGGCGCCCCGTCGCGGTCGCGCGCGGGGCGGGGCACGAGGCTGGGGACCGAGGAGACGAGCATCCGGGTGTAGGGGTCCACCGGCCGGGCGAGGATCTGGTCGCGCGATCCGGTCTCGACCACGCGGCCCTGGTTCATCACCACGATGCGGTCGGCGATCTCGGCCACCACGCCGAAATCGTGGGTGATGAACAGCACGGCGGTGCCGAACTTCTCCTGCAGCTCGCGGATCAGGGTCAGGATCTGGGCCTGGGTGGTGACGTCGAGCGCGGTGGTGGGTTCGTCCGCGATCAGGAGTTTCGGGCGCAGGATCAGGGCCATGCAGATCACGATGCGCTGGCGCTGGCCGCCCGAGAGCTGGTGGGGATAGGCGTCGTAGAGGCGCGCGGGGTCGGGCAGATGCACGGCCTCCATCATCTCGATCACGCGCGCGCGCCGGGCCCGGGGGCTGCGGATGCCGTGAACGCGCAGCACCTCGGCGATCTGGCTGCCCACGCGTTCCACCGGGTTGAGCGCGGTCATGGGTTCCTGGAACACCATCGCCATGCGGGTGGCGCGCAGCGCGCGCAGGCGGGTGGGCGAGGCGGTGAGGATATCCTCGCCATCGAGCAGCACGCGGCCTGCGGGGCGCAGCGCGCCCCTGGGCAGGAGCCCCATCACCGACAGCGAGGTCACGGATTTGCCGGACCCGCTTTCGCCCACCACGCAGACGGTTTCGCCCGCGTGGATGTCGAAGCTGTTGGACCGGACCACCTGCGCGCCGGTGCCCTCGACCGTGACGGTCAGGTCGCGGATGCTCAGGACCGGTGTGGGGTCGGTCATGGCCGCCTCGCCATCTTGGGATCGAGCGCGTCGCGCAGCGCGTCGCCGATCAGGTTCACCGCCAGCACGGTCAGCGCCAGGAACACCCCGGGCCAGAAGATCAGCCCCGGCAGCATCTGGAAGAACCGCCGCCCCTCGGCCATGATGTTGCCCCAGGAGGGGATCTCGGGGGGCAGGCCGATGCCGAGGAAGCTGAGCGCGGCCTCGGTCAGGATCGCGGAGGCCAGGATGAACGAGCCCTGCACGATCAGCGGCGCCATGGTGTTGGGGATCATGTGGCGGATCAGCAGCCGGTGCAGGGGCGTGCCGAGCGAGATGGCGGCCTCGACATAAGGCTCGGTGCGCAGGTTCAGGATCACGCCGCGCACCAGCCGCACGACGCGGGGAAATTCCGGCACCACGATGGCCACGATCACCGTCATCATCGAGGCGCCCGCGATGGAGACAAGCCCGACCGCCAGCACGATGGAGGGGATCGCCATGATGCCGTCCATCACCCGCATGATGATGGCGTCGGCCAGCCGGAAATACCCCGCGATCACTCCGATGATCAGGCCCAGCAGGATCGCGAGTCCCGCCACCACCAGCCCCACCACAAGCGAGGTGCGCGCGCCGTAGACCACGCGGGACCACACGTCCCGGCCCAGCGCATCGGTGCCCAGCCAGTGGTCCGCCGACATGCCCCGCAGCCGTGCGGTGGGGTCGATGGCAAGCGGGTCATGGGTGGCCACCAGCGGCGCGGCCACCGCCATCACCACCATCAGCGCCATCACGCAGGTCGCCAGAAGCACCGGCCCCGAGCCCAGCGCCCGCCGCACCGCCCGCGCGATGGAGGGCGGGGCCGCGGGGCTGCCGGGGTCCTGGGTCAGGATCGCCATGTCAGTACCGGATGCGGGGATCGAAGACGGTATAGAGCAGGTCCACGATCAGGTTGATGAGGATGTAGACGAAGGAGAACAGCAGGATCAGCGCCTGGATCAGCGGATAGTCTCGCGCGAGCACGGCCTCCACCACCAGCCGCCCCAGCCCGGGGATGTTGAACACCGACTCCGTCACCACCACGCCCGAGATCATGAAGGCCGCCCCGATGCCGATGATGGTGGTGATCGGCACGGCCGCGTTGCGCAGTGCGTGGCGCATGAAGACCTGCACTTCGGCCACGCCCTTGGAGCGCGCGGTGCGGATGAAATCCTCCCCCATGACCTCGAGGATCGAGGAGCGGGTGATGCGCGCGATCAGCGCGATGTAGATCGTGGACAGCGATACGGTCGGCAGCACCAGCGCCGTCAACCAGGGCCCCACCCCGTTGGCCAGCGGACGGTAGCCCTGGATCGGGAACCACCCGGCCTTCACCGCCAGCAGGAAGACGAACACATAGCCGGTGACGAAGATCGGGGTGGAGAAGCCCAGCACCGAAAAGCTCATCACCAGCCGGTCGAGGATCGAGCCATGTGCCCAGGCCGCCAGCGCACCCAGCGGCACCGCCACCGCGATGGACAGCGCGATGGTCAGCAGCGCCAGTGACAGCGACGGACCGACCCGGCCGCCGATGATCTGCGTCACCGGCATGCCGTAATGCAGGGAGGTGCCGAAATCCCCCGTCGCCACCTGCCCCAGCCAGATGAAGAACTGCACCACGATGGGCTGGTCGAGGCCCATGTGGCGCCGGATCGCCTCCAGCTGCGCCTCCGAGGCCGCGTCGCCGGCCATGATCACCGCCGGGTCGCCCGTGGACAGCCGCAGCAGCACGAACACGAGGACAGCGACGACCCCCATCACGGGGATGGTCGCGACGATGCGCTGGAGGACGTAGCGCAGCACGGTCCCGTCAGTCCCGGGTGATGTTCCAGAACACCGGCACCGGCGCCTCGAGGATGCCGTCGATGCCCGCGCGCCGCCCGGTGGGGCGCACGACCTGGCCGAAGGGCACCGACACGCCCTGCTCGAGCGTGATGTCGTGGATCTGCCGGGCCAGCTCGTGGCGTTCATCCGGGTCGCCGGTCACGAGGTAGGTGTCCACCAGCTCCACCAGTTCGGGCACGTCGGGCCAGCCGGCCCAGGCATCGGGGCCGTTGGCGGTGACGGTGAAGCTGCGGATCGGGTCCTGCACCTCCACATTGTGCCAGGTGGTCAGGAAGATGCTCCAGCCGCCCTCCTCGACCGGGCCGCGGTTGGATCGGCGCGACAGGAGCGTCATGAAGTCCATCGCCTGCACCTCCACGTTGAAACCGGCGGCGCGCAGCTGCTGGGCCATCACCACGGGGATGGACTGGATCATCGGGATGTCGGTGGCCTGCAGGATCACCACCGGCGCACCGTCATAGCCGGCTTCCTCCAGCAGTTCGGCGGCGCGTTCGGGGTTGGGCTCGATCACCATCTCGGCGTGGGTGTCGAATTCATAGGGCATGCCGCAGCCGAACACCGCAGCACAGGTCTGGAAGAAGTCGGGGTTGCCGATCTGGGCCTGCAGCGCGGGTTCCTGGCCCAGCGCATACATGGCCGCCCGCCGGATCGTGGCGTTGTCGAAGGGCGCGTTCAATTGGTTGAAACGGTAGAGCGACTGAAAGCCGGTGGTGTCGTGGATCTCGATGATCAGGTCGGGGTTGCCCTCGACCATGGGCACGAGGTCGAAGGGGATGGTTTCCAGATAGTCGATCTCGCCCGCGAGCAGCGAATTGACCATGGTCAGCTCGTCGGCCATCTCGATGCGCTCGACCCGGTCGAAATTCACGACCTTGCCGCCGGCGAGGCCCGAGGCGGGCTCGTCGCGGGGGATGTAGTCCTCGAACCGGTCGTAGACGACGCGGACGCCGGGCTCGAACAACTCGGCGTTGAAGCGGAAGGGGCCCGCGCCGACCTGTTCGGTGATGGCGGTGCCGGCCTCGGTGTCGGCCAGGCGCGCGGGCAGCACGAAGAGCGGCAGGCCGCTTTGCTTTGCGAAGGCCGACAGGATCAGGTCGGTGGCGAAGTCGAGCTCGATGACGAAGGTGCGGTCGTCCTCGGCGCGCATGTCGGTGACGCGGGGCATCAGCGCGCGGCCCATGCGGTCGCTCTGGGCCCAGCGTTTGATCGAGGCGATGGCGTCCTCGGCGGTCACCGGGGCGCCGTCGTGGAAGGTCAGCCCCTCGCGCAGGGTGAAGGTGAAGGCGGTGCCGTCCTCGCTGACCTCCCACTCGGCCATCTGCGGCCGGAGCTCTCCATCGGCGTCGATGGCAAGCAGCGTGTCGTGGATCATGTAGCCGTGGTTGCGGGTCTGGTGCGAGGTGCTGAGCGTAGCGTCCAGCACGCTGACGCGGCTCTGCATCACGATCTGGAGCGTGTCGGCATGGGCCGGGACCGAGGCCATCAGGGCCGCGACGGCGGTGGCGGTGGCGAGTGTCGTGCGGAACGGTCGGGTCATGGTCGGGCTCCCTGTGTGGTTTGGTTGTCGCCGGCGATGGGGTAGGTGGGGGGCGACATCTGCCGGCCGGTGCGCCCGGCCACGAGGTCGCGTTCGGGGACATGGGCCTCGGACCGGCGCTGGCCCTCGTGGACCTCGGCGGCGGCGCGGGCGAAGTCGATGTTGAGGGCGCGGCCGTCCTCCACGACCTTCTCGCCGCCGACATAGACGTCGCGCACCGCCCGGTCGGCGGCGGCATAGACGAGGCTGCGGATCGGATCGCGGCAGGGCTGCATCAGGGGGTGGGTGACGTCCACCAGCACGAGGTCGGCCTTGGCGCCGGGCGCGAGCCGGCCGACGTCGTTGCGCCCGAGGGCGGCCGCGCCGCCGATGGTGGCCGCGTCGAAGACCTGCGCGGTGGTGGCGCCGCGGTGGCTGCCCATGGCGAGTCGCGCCACCATCAGGGCGTGGCGCAGCTCTTCGATCATGTTGTGGGGAAAGGTATCGGTGCCGATGCCGATGTTGACGCCCGCCTTGCGGTAGCGGTCGAACCAGGTCAGCGCCATGCCCCGGCGCTGGAACACGGTGGGGCAGTGCGCCACGGTGGCCCCGCTCTCGGCCAGCAGCCCGAGGTCGGTCGACGTGCCCCAGCGCGTCCAGGGATGGTCGTCGAGGAAGATCGAATGGCCGATCAGCGAATTGCCGTCGAGCACGCCGAGGTCCGCGAGCCACTGGATCGGGGTGCGGCCGGTGCGGCGGGTGATCTCGTGGAATTCCGGCAGCGACTGCGCGGCGTGGGTCTGCCAGCGCACGCCGAGGCGGGCGGCCTCGGCATGGCTGTCGCGCATCAGTTCGGGCGTGCAGGTGTCGATCTGGGCGGGCACCACCATGCCCGCCAGCCGGCCCGAGGGGTGCGCTTCGGCCTTTGCCACGAGGTCGAGGGCGGCGGCCATCTCGGCCTCGCCGCGCTTCACGTCCCAGTCGTATTCCACCACATGGCCATTGCGGGTGAACCATTTCGCCGAGCGGAACATCGGCGCGCAGACTGCGCGCATGCCGCTTTCGGCCAGCACGTCGATCCAGCCGTCGTAGCGGAGGGTCATGTCCACGACCGTGGTCACGCCCGATTGCAGCAGTTCCGCCATCGCCATGCGGGTCTGCCAGGGCATCACCTCGGCATCGCCGAACATGGTGACCATGTATTCGTAGAGGTTGGAATTGTAGAGCCCGACCGAGCCGGTCTCGTCGGTATAGCCCTTGTTGATGGGCTCGTGGCCGAGATGGGTGTGGATGTCCACGAGCCCCGGCATCACCATCCGCCCGGCCCCGTCGATCACCCGCTCGGCGGGGTCATGCGCGCCGTCTGCGGGTCCGACCGAGACGATGGACTCACGCTCGAACACCACATCGGCGTTTTGCAAATATTGGTGGCTTCCGGCGGCCGCGTCCCAGGCCACCACCCAGTCGGCATTGGCGATGCGGGTCCTGGTCATGCCCGTTCTCCGTGCCTGCGCCAGATCCCCTGCATGCCCTCGCCTCCTCCGTGGCCCCTCTGCATCATGACCACAGGGAGCACTGTGTCCAGCGGAAAACTGTAGACAATATGCAATCTTCAGGAAGCGGGACAAAGCCGGGGATCTGCCGGAAAAATCGGCAGTCGGGCCGGAGGCGCGTGTGTTTTGAGCCAAGACGATGCGCCAGGGCCGGGCCCGGCGTGGGGCCGCCGGCCCTTCGTTCCGGCGGAGGTTGATCGTCTACGGCGGAGCCAGCCGAGGCTCCCGAAGATCCCGAGCGACTGGCGCGGGTCCGGACGGGGGCCAGGCAGCCCGGGGCAGGGCGCGTCGACCTGTTGCCCGCGCCGTGTCCGGTGGGTGCACGCGTCCATGAAGACGGTTCCCACCCGTTCCGGGGGGAGATGCTCCGGATGCAAGCCGCCCGAGCGCCGGTGGCCTGCCGGCGCTGCCGCGCGGCCTGCCGGATCGTGCAGCGCAGTGGCCGCCGGGGCGCCGCCGTGCCAGACCTCCCGCTCGGCCCCGGTCAGACGCGCCCGCCTCCAGTCGGACAGCGTGCTGTATACGACCCGCCGCAAGAGGTAGGCCCTCTCGATCTATCGCGTCTGCCAGCATGGCTGCCCGGCTGGTCCTGCGGGGCCGGCGCGTGGAGTGGGTGAGGATATGGTGACGCCGTCGACCCCATGCAGGCCGGCCAGCATGGCGAGGTTGGGCATCCGCGCCGGGCCTGGCGGGCCGGAGGGCTGCACGGACAGCCGGTCGACCACCGTGTCGATCACGTCGATGCCGCCGTTCCGCTGCAGTCCAAGGGCTCGATCCCCCGGGCGGTCCAGGGCAGGTCCATTCCATGCCGCTGACGAAAGAGGTCGGAACTGCCTGACCGCGACATCCCCTGCTGAACCTCCACGACACTGTTTCCGGATGCGAACGCGACGGGACAGGGCAGTGCGGCCCGGCGCTGGCCGGGATCGGCGTCGTCAGGACTCTGCTGCGACCGATGACGCAAAGGGGCTGGTCCGGCGCGCCATGCGTCGGTTACCTGCGCCCCGCCCGCTCGGGCGCCGCGCCCATGGACGAGCCCGATGGCATCAGCGAGCGGCTTTGGCTGTCGGCGCAGGCGATCCGCCTCGGCCCACCGCCGCGCGGTTTGCTTGCGCAGTGCCGCTGCCGGTGCGTGCGGACCCTCCACCGGCCGTTCAGCTGCGGCCCCACGCCTCGGATCACCGAACGGATGGGCGTGGAATGCGGCCCCTGCAAGGTTTCGGAGATCATGAAGGTTCCGCGGTGAACCGCATTGCGCCCCGCATTGGCCACCTCCTGGCCCTCGGCGTCCCTGCGCAGCATAAGGGTTTCTGCCGGCTGTGCCGAGCGGGGGTCTCGGTGCCCCGGCCGCCCGGCGAAGGGCCTGCCCTGTCCACCATTCCTGCCCTCGAGGCCCTGGCGCGCCCGGGTCACCGGCGACCGGCTGACCGACGGCCGACGCGCCTTGGCGGGCCACGGGGAGCTTTCTGGAGGGCGGGGTGCCCGACGCGATCGGCTGCGCCGGCATGGCGTCCATGGCGCCCGACAGGGGTGGGTATGCAGCAGAACTGTCCACCGCCTGTCTGTTGGCCGCGCCGGCGGGGCCGTCGTTCGTTTTCAGGTGTGGCGGAGCGGGCCTCGGCCCGGGCGGGGGGCGTGGATCAGCTGCGCGTCGCGGTGCCGGTGGTCCCGGTCTCGGGCGCGGCGGGACGGCGGGCAATGCAGTCGACCTCGACGAGGGCGCCGACGGCCAGCGCGGTGACGCCCACGGTGGTGCGCGCGGGGCGCCGGTCGGGGGGGAAATAGCTGGCGTAGGCGGCGTTGAAGACGGCGTAGTCACGCTCGAACTCGGTGAGGTAGGCGCGGCACTGCACGACATCGGAGAGGTCGAGACCGAGCTCGCCGAGGATCAGCGCGAGGTTGTCCATCACGCGGCGGGTCTGGGCCGCGATGCCCTCGGGGAGGGGCGCGTCGGGGGCGTCGGGGTCGGTGGGCATCTGGCCAGTGAGGATCACCCAGCCGTCGACCTCGACTGCATGGGAGAAGGGCGCGACGGGGCGGGGGCCGCGGGCGAAGAGGTGGAAGTCGGGCATGGGTCCTCCGGGTGCGGGGGTGCAGTCTGGGCCGCCGCGCGGGGCGTGTCGAGCCGCTCTCTTCCGGGTCTGTCCGGCCGGTGTCATCACGGTGGTCCCGCAAGGAGGAGGCATGGCCCCTGCGCCGCGACGCCCGCAGCGCCCGGGATGTCGCCGCCGGGACCGTGTGCCCGCGCCCTGAGCATGGCGGTGTGGCCTGGGCTCGCCGCCGTGCCGGATGTGCGCATGGCGCGGACAGGTGCGCGCGACGCTCTGGCGCCGGAGCTGGCGGCGACCGCGGTCCTGCCGGGCCGCCTGCGCGACGACATGCGCGTCACCGCCCGGGGGATCGAGGGCAGCGAGACTTCTGGCGCAAGCGTCTCGGCCCGTTTACAACACCGGGGGGCCTGGACCAGAGACTCCGCCCACCGGGCGATCGCCTCCCCGGGCGCCGCGAACGAGCGTGTCCCGCGTGTCGAGATCGCGCCAGACCCCGTGGACGGGATGACGGCGGCAGATGCCACAGGCGCTGCGATACGGTCCGCGGCGACGCTCAGGGCCGATACCAGGCTGTGCGGGCAGGCCGTATTGCCTGGCGTGTGAACCTGTCCCTGTCCGTGCATCCGGCGGGGATGGCCGCGCAGCGCACCAACAGCCAAAGGGCGGGCCATCGCCGTCGTTGTGCGTCCTCTGCGCCGCCTGCTGCGGGCGGCCCTCGCAGCCGCGCATGGGACGCGGGGGCTGGGGCGCAGGCGGAGGCCGGTGGGGTGCGGTCAGGACCACGGCCGCGCCCTGGAGTACGCGCTGGTACCTTGGGAAGTAGCTGGCATCGGCAAGGAGCGCGACGGGGCTCTGGTCGCCGCGCAGCAGGGCGCGTTCGAACCCGTCGGGGATCAGCAGCACGCCATAGGCCCGGCGCTTGTGGACCAGCCGGGTCGCCTGGCTCATGTCGGGCGCGTCATGGGCCAGGCGTACCGTTTCTGCCGCGTCGACCCGGCGGGCAAGTTCGGCCGAGCTGGTGCAGCGGTCGAAGTCCACCAGCACCACCGGCACCTTGCGCAGAAGCTCCGCACTGTAGGGGTAGGGACGGATCACGGTATGGATACGCAGTGCCACGAGGATGATCAGCCGCACCTGCCGGTCGGCGAAGATGGCGCGCAGCTCGGCGCGCAGGGCATTCAGGAACGTGCTCATGCTGGCACTCCGGCCCGGCAGCGCCTGCGGTGCAGCAACGCCAACGGCAGCCCGCCCAGCCCGCCCGCGATCAGCGCCAGCTACAAGAGCGACAGTGCCCAGGTTTCCACCGGAGTGGCGCGCAGCGACTGGTCGCTGCGCAGCTGCATGTACGAGGTGCCGGGGATCAGCGCGCCCCAGGCCTCCGCCAGCGGCGCCATCGCCTCGCGCGGGAAGCCAGGTCCCATATCGCGCATCACCACCAAGGCCAGTGCCCCGAGCAGCTGCGCGGCCGGCACGAACAGCGCAGCCCCCAGGGCCATCAGCAGGAGCGCCCCGCGCGGCGTCACCGCGCCGCCGGTATCGACGCAACGCGGGTCGCGACGGTGGCGAGGGGCCTGCGCTCCGCCACCCGTCCCCGTCCGCTCGCTGCGCGGGCGCTGCGAAATGGGTTCCTGCGGCGCGATCAGGTCTGCTGCTTCGGGCCCGCCCGGCGGAGCGGGGTTTCTTCGGTGGGGAACCAGTGGCGGGTGCGGTTGGCGAACCAGACGAGCGCCAGCATCACCGGAACCTCCACCAGCACGCCGACCACAGTCACCAGCGCCGCGATGGAGTTCAGGCCGAACAGGCCGATGGCGACCGCAACCGCCATCTCGAAGAAGTTCGACGTGCCGATCAGCGCGCAGGGCGCGGCCACCGCATGCGGCACCCGCCACGCTTTCGCCGCCCAGTAGGCCAGCGCGAACATCGCCACCGACTGGATCAGCAGCGGCACCGCGATCATCGCGATGACCAGCGGCTGGTCGAGGATCACCTCGCCCTGGAAGCCGAACAGCAGCACCACGATGGCCAAGAGGCCCGTGACCGCCATCGGCTTGATGCGGGCGGTGAAGGCTGCGACCTGTGCTGCACCCTGCTCCGGGCTCGTCCCCCGGGTCAGCCGCAGCCGCGTCACCACCCCGGCCGCGAGCGGGATCACGACATAGAGGACGACCGACAGCACCAGCGTCTCCCACGGCACGGTGATGTCGGTGACGCC
>SKMM01000212.1 GCA_007121055.1 Paracoccaceae bacterium
CCGCGCGGCCGCACGCCGCTTGCCACCCGCCCGCCGCGCCCGCTCGACCAGGCGATCCTCTTCTCCACCTTCCCCGAAATCGGCACCGCGCAGGAGCACGCCGCCTTCCACGCCCTCTCCGCCCGCTGCCGCCTCACCCGCTAGGGCCTCGACTGCTACGCCTATGCCCTGATCGCCCTGGGCCAGATCGACCTCGTGGTGGAGGCCGGCCTGCACCCCTACGACATCTGCGCCCCCATCGCCGTGATCGAGGCCGCCGGGGGCCTCGTCACCGACTGGCAGGGCGGCCCCGCCCGCCACGGCGGCCGCATCCTCGCCGCCGCCAACCCCGCCATCCACGCCGAGGCCCTCGAAATCCTGTCGCGCGCCTGACGCCCTTGGACTCCGCCCCGGGGATGCGTAAGTCAGCCGCGACCCAAGCGGAGCGCGCCATGACCAGCCTCACCCCCCGCGAGATCGTCTCCGAACTCGACCGGTTCATCATCGGCCAGAAGGACGCCAAGCGCGCCGTCGCCGTGGCCCTGCGCAACCGCTGGCGCCGCAAGCAGCTCGACCCCTCCCTGCGCGAGGAGGTCTACCCCAAGAACATTCTGATGATCGGCCCCACCGGCGTCGGCAAGACCGAGATCAGCCGCCGTCTGGCCAAGCTCGCCCGCGCCCCCTTCCTCAAGGTCGAGGCCACCAAGTTCACCGAGGTGGGCTATGTCGGGCGCGACGTCGAAAGCATCATCCGCGACCTCGCCGAGGCCTCGGTCACCATGACCCGCGCGCTGATGCGCGACGAGGTCAAGGCCCGCGCCGAGGCCAATGCCGAGGAGCGCGTGATCGACGCCATCGCCGGCGAGAACGCCCGCGAGCAGACCCGCGAGATGTTCCGCCGCAAGCTGCGCGCGGGCGAGCTCGACGCCACCGAAATCGAGATCGAGGTCGCCGACCCCGGCCCCGCCTTTCCCATGATGGAAATCCCCGGCATGCCCCAGGGCGGCGGCGGCATGAACCTGGGCGAGATGCTCGGAAAAGCCTTCGGCGGCCGCAAGACCCGCAAGCGCCTGAGCGTCGCCGAAAGCTACGAGGTCCTCGTTAGCGACGAGGCCGACAAGCTTCTGGATGACGAGACGGTGAACCGCGCGGCCCTTGAGGCCGTGCAGGAAAACGGCATCGTCTTCCTGGACGAGATCGACAAGGTCTGCGGCCGCGACGGCATGAAGGGCGCCGAGGTCAGCCGCGAAGGGGTCCAGCGCGACCTCCTGCCGCTGATCGAGGGCACCACGGTGTCGACAAAATACGGCCCCGTGAACACCGACCACATCCTGTTCATCGCCTCGGGCGCCTTCCACGTCGCCAAGCCCTCGGACCTGCTGCCCGAGCTTCAGGGCCGCCTGCCCATCCGCGTCGAACTCCGCGCCCTGACCGAAGAAGACTTCGTCCGCATCCTGACCGAGACCGACAATGCCCTGACCCGGCAATACACCGCCCTCATGGCCACCGAGGAGGTCACCGTCACCTTCACCGAGGACGGCATCGCCGCGCTCGCCCGCATCGCCGCCGAGGTCAACCGCGCGGTGGAGAACATCGGCGCCCGCCGCCTCTACACCGTCATGGAGCGCGTGTTCGAGGAACTCTCCTTCGCCGCCCCCGACCGCGCCGGCCACACCGTCACCGTGGACGCCGACTTCGTGGAACAGAACCTCGGTGAACTGTCCCGCTCCACCGACCTTTCCCGCTACGTCCTCTGAGCGGGGCCATCTGGCGCCCGCGCCCCATGGCACTATGATCCGGGCGACGCCCAAGACGGAGCCCGCCCATGAGCCCCCTGCGCCTGATCTACCTCGGCCTCGCCATCTGGGGGGCCATCCACCCGATGTACTGGTTCATCACCTGGTTCGTGCAGAACGAGTGGAGCCTGACCGCGATGGCCAGCGCCTGGCACGCCAACGCCGCCACCTCGGGGCTGGTGTGGGACCTCACCATCGCCGCCATCGCGCTGACCGTCTTCGTGCTGGCCGAGGTCTGGGTGCGCAAGAACTGGATCGGCCTGCTGGCCATCCCCGCCACCTTCGGCATCGGCGTCAGCTGCGGGTTGCCGCTCTACCTCTTCCTGCGCTCGCGTCCCGTGACCTGATCCGCCCCGCATGGATCATTTCCTCTACCGCGACGGCACCCTTCACGCCGAGGACGTCCCTCTGCCCGAGATCGCGGCCGCGGTCGGCACGCCGGTCTATGTCTATTCTGCCGCCACCCTGACCCGCCACTACCACCTCTTTACCGAGGCGCTGTCTCCCCTCCCCCACCTCGTGTGCTTCGCGGTGAAGTCGAACGGCAACCTCGCGGTGCTCAAGCTGCTGGGCGACCTCGGCGCCGGCATGGATGTGGTCAGCGAAGGCGAATACCGCCGCGCCCGCGCCGCCGGCATCCCGGGCGACCGCATCGTCTTCTCCGGCGTCGGCAAGACCCGGGACGAGATGCGCACCGCCCTCCAGGGCGGCATTCGCCAGTTCAACGTCGAGAGCGAGCCCGAACTCCTGGCGCTCTCCGAGGTCGCCACCAGCCTAGGCACCACCGCCCCCATCACCCTGCGCGTCAACCCCGACGTCGACGCCAAGACCCACGAGAAGATCGCGACGGGCCGCAAGGAGGACAAGTTCGGCATCCCCATCGCCCGCGCGCGCGAGATCTACGCCCAGGCCGCCGCCCTGCCCGGCCTGCAGATCGTCGGCATCGACGTCCACATCGGCAGCCAGCTCACCGACCTCGGGCCCTTCGAGGCCGCCTACACCAAGGTCGCCGACCTCACCCGCGCCCTGCGCGCCGACGGCCACCGCATCGACCGGCTTGACCTCGGCGGGGGCCTCGGCATCCCCTACACCCGCTCCAACGAACTGCCGCCCCTCCCCCTCGACTATGGCGCCATGGTACGCCGCACCGTGGGCGATCTGGGCTGCGAGATCGAGATCGAGCCCGGGCGGCTGATCTCGGGCAATGCCGGCATCCTGCTCGCCTCGGTGATCTACCTCAAGCAGGGCGAGGGGCGGGATTTCCTTATCCTCGACGCGGCGATGAACGACCTGATCCGCCCGGCGATGTACGGCGCCTGGCACGACATCGTCCCGGTGCAGGACGGCGGCGCCCCCACCCATGTCTACGACGTCGTGGGCCCGGTCTGCGAATCTGGCGACACCTTCGCCCGCGGCCGCCCCCTGCCGCCGCTCTCCGAGGGCGCCCTCGTGGCCTTCCGCTCGGCCGGGGCCTATGGCGCGGTGATGGCCTCGGAATACAACGCCCGGCCACTGGTGCCCGAGGTGCTGGTGCAGGGGGATCACTTCGCCGTCATCCGTCCGCGCCCAAGCTTTGACGACATGCTCGCCCGCGATACCATTCCTCAATGGCTATGAATCGGCGTTCCGCCCCGCCCCAGCCGCTCCGGTGCCGCCCATGAGCGCGCCGCAAACCCCAGTGGATCTGGCGCTGGAGCATCTGCGCCGGCCCTTGCGGCTGACCTGGGCGGGGCTTCTGGCCGAACGCGCGGCGCGGGCCTTCTGGCCGGTCTGGTCGCTTCTGTTCGCAGCCCTGGCGATCATTGGCTTCGGCGGCGCGGCGGCACTGCCGGCGACGGGGTTCTGGATCGTGGCGGCGCTGTGGCTCGGCGCCTTCCTGTGGGCGCTGGGACGCGGGCTGCGGCGCTTCCACTGGCCACGCCGCGCCGACGCTTTCGCCCGGCTCGACGCCACCCTGCCCGGCCGCCCGCTGACAGCGCTCGCCGACCGCCAGGCCATCGGGGCCATGGACCAGGCCTCGGCCGCC
>SKMM01000011.1 GCA_007121055.1 Paracoccaceae bacterium
CGCACGGAGGCGGTCGGGCGGATAGGCGGCGTCGAGGCGGGCGGCCTCGGCGGCGGCGATGGTGTCGGCGTCGCCGTCGCGCTCCAGCGGTCCTTCGCGGCGCCACTGCGCGAGGTAGGCGTCGCTGTCGCGGGCGCCCACGCGCATCGCGGCGCGGTCGATGGCCTGCTCGAAGCGCTCGGGCAGCGGGAGCTTGGCGGCCTGCCGGCCGCGGCCCACGAGGATCTGGGCCGGAATGTCGCGCCAGTAGAGGATGGTGAGTTGCGGCATCGCGGGCCCCCTCGGCTTTCATCCCGCTTATCTGGGCGGGCGGCAAAGCTGAGGCCGGATTTCGACATTCGCCCGTCCGGCAGCGACGTTGTGGGGGCGTGTGGGGCTGTGTCGGGGGGGTGGTGCGTTCGGGGCCGGGTGTGCGCAGAGGCGCGGGGCGAGGTGGTCTGCGGCGTTGAGGGTTTCTGCGGCGGGCGTGCCCGATCCGGGACGGCGCGGGGCCTTGTGCATGCGAGTTTGCACGGGCGGTCAGGAGGACGGTGAAATCCGGGAGGCCGGGGTGGTGTGCGGAGGGACGCGCCCGACCCTGGGGGGGCGCCTCGGGGCGCCGGGGTTGCTGCGCTTTATGCCGGGTACGTTCCTCCAACCTTTGAGCCCCTTGCAGCGTGGCAATGCGCCCTCCCGGGGGGAGGGTCGGGCACGGCCCGGGCTGGTCGCCCGGGCCATCGCTTGAGGGGGAGGCGCGTCGGGGAGAGTGCTGAGCGAGGTGTGGGGTTTGCGGGGGTGGAAGCGGGCCCCTCTGCTCTCGGAGGGGCGGGAGCGCGGATTTCGACGCGGGGGTGGCCGTGTCCGCCGGTATGGCACACGGTGGGACTGTGACCTCGGGGAGCCATGGGGGCTCGAGCGGTGCCGGTGCGGCTGTGGAGCAGACGTGCTGCGGTGCGCCTGAGCGGCTGGGGGCGGGGCAAGGGCGCCGCGGTGCGGCGCGCAGGGGGGTTGGTGGACAATGGCTTGCGCCGGGGCCGGTGGGGCTCTACGCTCCATCTCAACCTGAGATTGGAGGGCGACATGGCGCCCCAGCGTCCCCGGGGGGAGGGCGCGTTCCCGGTGTCGGTCGAGCCCGCCGCCTCCCCCCCGCCCGGCCGGGCGCCGCTCTATGCGGCGCTCGATCTGGGCACCAACAGTTGCCGCATGCTCGTGGCCCGCCCGGCGGGCAGCGGGTTCGAGGTCGTGGACAGCTTTTCCAAGACCGTGCAGCTGGGCGCGGGGCTGGAGGCCACGGGGCGGCTGAGCGCGAGCGCCATTGCCCGCACGCTGCAGGCCTTGCGGATCTGCCGGCGCAAGCTGGACCGGCATCAGGTGCGGCGGATGCGGCTGGTGGCCACCGAGGCCTGCCGGCGCGCGCGCAATGCGCGCGACTTCATGCGGATGGTGCGGCGCGAGACGGGGCTGAAGCTCGACATCATCGCGCCCGAGGAGGAGGCGCGGCTGGCGGTGGTGTCCTGCGCCTCGCTGGTGTCGCGCCGGACCGAGCAGCTCCTGGTGGTGGATATCGGGGGCGGCTCCACGGAGCTGGTGTGGATCGACCTGTCGGAGGTGCCGCCCGAGGCGCGGATGGCGGCGATCATGCGGCTGCATGAGGGGTTCGAGCCGGGGCCCGAGGTGCCCACGCCCGCCCGCGTGGTGGACTGGATCAGCGTTCCGCTGGGGGTCGCGACGCTGCGCGATCAGTTCCGGGATGTGGACGATGACGCCGCGCGGTTTGCGCTGATGAGCTGGCATTTCGAGGAGCAGCTCGCGGATTTCTCGCCCTATGCCCGCGAGCAGGCGCGCGAGGGGTTCCAGATCATCGGCACCTCCGGCACCATCACGACGGTGGCCGCGACCTTCCTGGGGCTGAAGCGGTATGACCGGAGCCGGGTGGATGGCTTGCGGATGACCTCGGACCAGATCGACCGGGTGATCCGGGAATACCTGCTGCTGGGCCCGGAGGGGCGGCGCACGGACCCGCGGATCGGGCGGGATCGGCATACGTTGATCATGTCGGGGGCGGCGATATTGCAGGCGCTGATGCGGGTGTGGCCCACGGACCGGATGTCGGTGGCCGATCGGGGGCTGCGCGAGGGGCTGCTTTATGCGCAGATGTCGCGCGACGGGGTGATCGTGCCCGGGGGAGGGGCGTGATGGACAGGACTTCCGGGCGGGGCCAGCGCGAGCTGAAGGTGAAGGTCAAGACGGCGCGGGGGCGCAAGCTGTCCTCGACCCGCTGGCTGGAGCGGCAGTTGAACGACCCTTACGTGCGGCGCGCCAGGGCCGAGGGGTATCGGGGGCGGGCGGCCTACAAGCTGATCGAGCTGGATGACCGGTACCGGTTCCTGAAGCCCGGTGCGCGGGTGGTGGATCTGGGCTGTGCGCCGGGGGGCTGGCTGCAGGTGGCGGTGGCGCGGGTGAATTCGGACGGCGCCAAGCCGGGCAAGGCCGTCGGGCGCGTGCTGGGGGTCGATCTGCAGGAGGTGGCGCCGCTGGCGGGGGCCGAGGCGCATGTGCTGGATTTTCTGGCGGACGGGGCGGACGAACAGGTGCGGTCGTGGCTGGGCGGGCGCGCCGATGTGGTGCTGTCGGACATGGCGGCGGCCTCCTCGGGGCACCGGGGCACGGACCATCTGCGCATCGTGGCGCTGTGCGAGGCGGCGGCGGAGTTCGCCTTCGACGTGCTGGAGGAGGGCGGGACGTTCGTGGCCAAGGTCCTGCAGGGCGGTGCCGAGTCAGGGTTGCAGGCGCGGCTCAAGCGCGGTTTCGACAAGGTGGTGAATGTGAAACCCCCCGCGAGCCGGTCGGACAGTGCCGAGAAATATGTGGTGGCGACGGGGTTTCGCGGGCGGTCGGATGACGAACAGCCCGAGGCGGGTGCCTCGGGCTGATCCGGGGGGAAAACCTGGCCGGCCCGTCACATCGGGGGCGGGCGGCCCTGCACGGCGCGCGCGATCATCGCGACCACGAACAGCACCAGGAAGATGAAGAACAGGATCTGCGCGATCCCGGCCGAGGCGCCGGCAATCCCGCCGAAGCCGAGCGCCGCCGCGATCAGGGCGACGATCAGGAAGGTCAGGGCCCAACCAAGCATGTAGGTCTCCTTTCTGTCAGGGGGCATGACGCCCCGTTGCGGAAAGAACGTCGCACCTTCGGGGGCGGTTCCCGTTTTTTGGGGCGAGCCGGTCAGCGCGCTGATCTGGCGAGAAAGTTTCGGCGCGCGGGGAAGGCCACGCGCAGGAGGAGCGCATCGGTGCCGCCGTAGTAGCCGGGTCGGCGGCCGACCTGGGCGAAGCCGGCGCGGGCATAAAGGGCGCGGGCGGGGAGGTTGTCGGCGGCGACCTCGAGGACGAGGCAGGTGGCGCCGCGGGTGGCGGCTCTGGCCAGCAGGTCGGCGAGGAGCCGGGTGCCAAGGCGCTTGCCGCGCGCGGCCGGCGCGACAGCGAGGGTGAGAAGCTCGGCCTCGTCCAGCGTGACGCGGGCGAGCCCGAAGCCGTCCGGCACCGCGGCCAGCAGCGTGTCGGGGGCCGCGAGCAGGGTGGCGAATTCCGCCGCCGACCAGGGGCGCGGCCGGGTGAAGCAGGCGGCATGGAGTCGGGCGAGCGTGGCGGGCGAGGCGGTCGGGTCCGGGGCGTCGGGGCGGGCAGCCTTCGGGCCGGGCCTGGGGTCGGGCGGTGCTTTCGGGTGCTGCGGCGTCTTCGGGGGAACCGGCATGGGGGTCAGTCGAGGAGCGCGGGCGCGGCCTCGCGCGGGGGGGCGGCGTCCGGCGGGCGC
>SKMM01000202.1 GCA_007121055.1 Paracoccaceae bacterium
GACGCGCCCGGTTCCCCCGCGCCGCAGGATGGCGTATGCCGCGCGCAACCGCGCCTTGCCCAAGGGGAACCCGATGGCCGCCGACATGCTCTCCACCGTCGTCAAGCCGCTCCACCGCGAGGGCTGGCGCTTCCTCGCCATCTTCGCGGTCGTCACGCTCGGCCTCTTCGCCATCTACCCGCCGCTGGGCTGGATCGGCGTGCTGCTGACGGTCTGGTGCTACTATTTCTTTCGCGACCCGCCCCGGGTCACGCCGGTGCGCGAGGGGCTGGTGATCTCGCCCGCCGACGGGGTCGTCTCGCTCATCGAACCCGCCGTGCCGCCGGCCGAGATGGAGATGGGCGACGCCCCCCTGACCCGCGTCTCGGTCTTCATGAACGTCTTCGACTGCCACGTGAACCGCGCCCCCGTCGCGGGCGAGGTGCGCCGCGTGGCCTACCGCCCCGGAAAGTTCCTCAACGCCTCGCTCGACAAGGCCAGCGCGGACAACGAGCGCAACGGCGTGGTGCTGCGCATGGCCGACGGCCGCGACCTCGGCGTGGTGCAGATCGCGGGCCTCGTGGCGCGGCGCATCCTGTGCGACGTGGCCCCCGGCGATCAGCTCCTCACCGGCCAGCGCTTCGGCATGATCCGCTTCGGCTCGCGGCTCGACGTCTACCTGCCCGAGGGCACCGCGCCGCTCGTGGCCCTCGGCCAGCGCATGACCGCCGGTGAAACCGTGCTGGCCGACCTGACGTCGGACGAGCCCGCCCGCACCGGCGCGATCCGTTGAGCGTGGGGCGCTGAGCCATGCCACGCCGGCCGCTGCACCGTCTGCCCCCCCGCCCGCGGTTCCGCCGCAGCCTGCCGCTTC
Organism: Paracoccaceae bacterium; assembly: GCA_007121055.1. Classification (GTDB taxonomy): domain Bacteria; phylum Pseudomonadota; class Alphaproteobacteria; order Rhodobacterales; family Rhodobacteraceae; genus Rhodobaculum. Next base: position 854 of record SKMM01000202.1, read on the forward strand.
TGCACCTCGCGCCCAATCTCGTCACCATCCTCGGCCTCTGCGCGGGCCTCACCGCCATCCGCTTCGCGCTGGTCGAGCGCTGGGAGATCGCGGTCGCCCTGATCCTGTTCGCCGCCGTCATCGACGGGCTCGACGGGCTGCTCGCCCGCCGGCTGGATGCCGCGAGCCCGTTCGGCGCCGAGCTCGATTCGCTGTCGGATTTCGTGAATTTCGGCGTGGCCCCGGCGGTGGTGGTCTATGGCTTCGCGCTGCAGCGGATCGGCGATTCGGGCTGGGTGTTCGCGCTGGTGTTCGCCATCGGCTGCTGCCTGCGGCTGGCCCGCTTCAACGTGGGCCGGGCCGAGCCGGAGGCGCCCGCGCGCACGCATTTCACCGGCGTGCCGGCGCCGGCGGGGGCGCTGCTGGGCCTGCTGCCCGTCTACCTGTCGCTGGGCGGGATCTGGGCGACGGAGAACGTGCCCTGGGTTGTCGCGCTCTGGATCGGCCTCGTGGGCGCGCTGATGGTCAGCCGGCTCGCCACGCTCTCGCCCAAGGCGCTGCGGGTGCCACGCGACCGGGCGGTCTGGGTGCTGCTGGCGCTCGCGCTGCTCGTCGGGGTGGCGTTCACGCAGTTCTGGGTGCTGATGACGCTCATGTCGGTGGCCTATGGCGGCACGCTGGTCTATGCCGCGCTGCGCCGCCACACCGTGGCGCGCAGCTGACACAGCCCATCCACCGAGGGGGACGAGGCCGATGGAACTGGACGCCGTGACCAAATCCTACCGCCGCTGGGCGCCGGTCTATGACGCCACCTTCGGCGCCATCACCGGGGTCGGGCGGCGCCGGGCGGTGGCGCATGTCAACACCCGCACGGGCCGGGTGCTGGAGGTGGGCGTGGGCACCGGCCTCGCGCTGCCGGCCTATGGCCCGCATCTGAAGGTCACCGGCATCGACTTCTCCGACGAGATGCTGGCCAAGGCGCGCAAGAAGGTCCTCGACCGCGGCCTGCAGCATGTCGAGGAGCTGCGCCAGATGGATGCCCGCACGCTCGACTTCCCCGACGCGAGCTTCGACACGGTGGTGGCGATGTATCTGGTGTCGGTGGTGCCCGAGCCCGAGCGCGTGGTGGCCGAGATGGCGCGGGTCTGCAAACCCGGCGGCGAGGTGGTGATCGTGGGCCATTTCGCCCGCGACACCGGGCTTCTGTCGGTGCTGGAGCGCGCCTTCGCCCCGCTCGCCGACCTCATCGGCTGGCATTCGGATTTCGACAGGGCCCGCGTGATGGGCTGCCCCGAGTTGCAGGTCGCCGAGGAGCGCAGCCTGCCCCCCTTCGGCATGTTCACCTTCCTGCGCCTCGCCCGCCAGGGCGCCGACGCCCCCGCCGCCTGAGTCCCCTCCCCCTGCGGCGGATCACTCCTGCAGGATGAAGGTGAACTCGCGCGCTGCGCTCCCGTCGTCGAGCAGCAGGGTCCAGCGGCCGGGGGCGGTGAACTGGCCATGGGCCTGGAACAGGCCCTCGCCGGCCTCGCTCACCTCCACCTCCACCGCGCTTTCGTCGCCCTCGGCGCGGCGCATGCCCACCTGCGGCGGGGCCGCGCCCGGCGCCTGGCCCATCACCTCGAAGCTGTAGGTGGGGTCGACCGACACGGTGGCCCGCAGCCCGCCCGTCCCCGGCTCGCCCTCCTCGAACACCACCGGGGCGCGGGCGCTCAGCACCGGCATCGGGTCGCGGACGAAGAAGGTGACGCTGGCGAGCAGGCCGGCGAGGCCCAGGAAGAAGACGGCGAGGAGAACGGCAAGCAGGCGGGTCATGCGGAACCTTTGGCGGCGTCATGGGTCGCGGGGTACGTAGCACGCCGCCCGCCCCCCTGCCAGCACCGCGCCGCTGCGGTGCCGCATCCGGCGGCGGCCCGCCGACCGCCTCAGAGCAGGAGCGCCAGCGCCAGCGGGGCCAGCAGCGCCGTCAGCACCGCGTTCAGCCCCATCCCGAGGCCCGCGAACGCCCCTGCCTCGGGGTGGACCCGCATCGCCCGCGCCGTGCCGATGCCATGCGCGGCCACGCCCACCGCGAGGCCCCGCGCCCGCCAGTCGCGCAGCCCCAGCGCGTTGAGGAGCGGCGTCGCCACCACCGCGCCGATCAGGCCGGTGGCGATCACCAGCACCGCCGTCAGCGTGGGTGACCCACCCAACCCCTCGGCGATGCCGATCGCCACCGGCGCGGTGGCCGATTTGGGCGCCAGCGCCACCAGCGTCTCGCGCCCCGCCCCGAGCCAGGAGGCCAGCAGCAGCGCCGAGCCCAGCGCCGTGACCGAGCCCACCAGCAGCGCCGCCGCCACCGGCAGCAGCGCCCGCCGCAGCCTCGGCAGCGCGTCATAGAGCGGCACCGCCAGCGCCACCGTGGCCGGCCCCAGCAGGAAATGCACGAACTGCGCGCCCTCGAAATAGACCGGATAGGGCGTCGCGGTCAGCCACAGAAGCCCCGCCAGCAACACCACCGCCACCAGCACCGGGTTGACCAGCGCAGCCCCGCCCGCCGCCCGGGCCGCCGCATCGCCGATGGCATAGGCCACCAGCGTCGCCGTCAGCCACACAAGCGGCGCCTCGGCCAGATAGCTCCAGATCTCAGCGAACTCACGCATCCGGCCGCTCCCCCATCAGCCGGGCGACGGCCACGAAGGTCAGCGCCCCGGCCGCAATGGCCAGCACGGTGGAGCCCACGAGCGCCACCCCCACCGCCAGCGCCTCGTCCCCCAGCCGCGCCAGATGCCCCACCACGCCCACCCCCGCCGGCACGAACAGAAGCGCCAGATGCGCCAGGATCGCCCGCGCCGTGGGCGCCAGCACCGCCAGCAGCCCCGGCCGGACCACCAGGGCGGCCAGCACCAGCCCCATCCCCAGCACGGGCCCCGGCACCGGCAGGCCCAGCGCCCCGGCCAGCCCCACCCCCACCAGCTGCGCCCCC
>SKMM01000315.1 GCA_007121055.1 Paracoccaceae bacterium
ACTTTGCGGCGCCAAACGGAGCGCAGCATGGCCGTCACCCCGAACTCCGAGATCGCCACCTACACCCCCGAGGCCGGCTGGCAGCGCGGCAACCAGCCCGTGATGGGCGCAGCCGACCACGCCGCCTGGCTCGGCTCCGGCGTGTTCGACGGCGCGCGCCAGTTCGATGGCCGCCGCCCCGACCTCGACCTGCATGCCGCGCGCATCGTCGCCTCCGCCCGCGCCATGGGCTTCGCGCCCCCCGCCATGGCCGAGCACATCCAGGCCGTTCTGGAGGAAGGCTGCAAGCTCTTCGCCCCCGGCGCCGCCCTCTACCTGCGCCCCATGATGTGGGCCCGCGACAGCGGCGGCGGCGTCATCGACCTCGACCCCGACTCCGGCTATTTCTGCGCCTGCATTGAGGCGATGCCCATGCCCGAACCGGGTGGCTTCAGCCTCACCGTCTCGCCCTACCGCCGCCCCCGCCCCGACATGGCCCTGACCGAGGCCAAGGCCGCCTCGCTCTACGCCAACAATGGCCGCATCATGGCCGAGGCCCGCGCCCGCGGCTTCTCCAACGCGCTCTCCCTCGACCCCGACGGCAACGTGGCCGAGACCGCCTCCACCAACGTCTTCCTCGCCCGCGACGGCGAGGTGTTCACCCCCATCCCCAACGGCACCTTCCTCGCCGGCCTCACCCGGTCCCGCGTCATCGGCCTTCTGCGCGACGACGGCATCACGGTGCACGAAACCACCCTCACCGTGGACGACTTCAAGACCGCCGAGGAAATCTTCGTCACCGGCAACATCGCCAAGGTGATGCCCGTGGCCCGCTTCGAGGACCGCGAACTCAACGCAGGCCCCATCGCCGCCCGCGCCCGCGCCCTCTACTGGGACTGGGCCCACGGCACCTGACCGCCAAAGGAGAGACCATGAGCCTGCCCGACAGCATGCGCGCCGTCGAGATCGCCAAACCCGGCGGCCCCGAGGTGCTGACCCCCACCCGCCGCCCCGTGCCGGTGCCGGGCCACGGGCAGATCCTGATCCGCGTGGCCTTCGCGGGTGTGAACCGCCCCGACGCGCTGCAACGCGCGGGCAGCTACGACCCGCCCCCCGGCGCCTCCGACCTGCCGGGGCTCGAGGCCTCCGGCACCGTCGTCGCCACCGGCCCCGGCGTCACCCGCTGGAAACTCGGCGACCAGGTCACCGCGCTGCTGCCCGGCGGCGGCTACGCCGAATATGCCATCACCCAAGAAGCCCACGCCCTGCCGATCCCCGAAGGCATGGGCATGGACGCCGCCGCCGCCCTCTGCGAAACCTTCTTCACCGTCTGGACCAACGTCTTCCAGCGCGGCGGCCTGCAGGCGGGCGAGCGCTTCCTCGTCCATGGCGGCAGCTCCGGCATCGGCACCACCGCGATCCAGCTCGCCGCCGCCCGCGGCGCCCGCGTCTTCATCACCGCCGGCTCGGACGAGAAATGCGCCGTCTGCACCAGCCTCGGCGCCGAACGCGCCATCAACTACCGCTCCGAAGACTTCGTCGAGATCCTCAAGGCCGAAGGCGGCGCCGACGTCATCCTCGACATGGTCGGCGGCGACTATGTCGCCCGCAACCTCAAGGCGCTGGCGCCCGAGGGCCGGCTGGTGATGATCGCCTTCCTGCAAGGCCCCAAGGTCACGCTCAACCTCGCGCCCCTGATGATGCAGCGCCAGACCATCACCGGCTCCACCCTGCGCCCGCAATCCGACCTCGCCAAGGCCCGCATCGCCGAGGCGCTGGCCACCGAGGTCTGGCCGCTGCTGTCCTCCGGCCGCATCGCCCCGGTGATGGACAGCACCTTTGCGCTGGACGAGGCCGCGGACGCCCACGCCCGCATGGAAAGCTCCGCCCATGTCGGCAAGATCGTCCTGCAGGTCTGAGCCCGCCGCAGCGCTCAGCCGGGCGACCGCAGACCGGGCCTTGGGACCAAACAGCAACGCGACCCTCGGCGCTGGCCGCCGCGCGCAGCGCTCCATCCTGCGCCGGTGATCCGGGCCGGGGGTGCCCCCGACAGGTATCCCAACCGCCGCGCCTCAGCCGCCGAGGCTCTCCACCGCCGCGCGGATATCATCGGGCGTGTTCAGCGCCCGTGCCCCGAGGCTGCGGTCGATGCGCCGCACCATCCCCGACAGCGCCTTGCCCGCGCCGATCTCCCAGGTCTCGGTGACGCCGTCGGCAGCCATACGCGCCACGCTCTCGCGCCAGCGCACCCGGCCGGTCACCTGCGTCACCAGCAACCGGCGGATCTCGTCGGGCTCGGTCACCGGCACCGCGGTCACGTTGGCGATCAGCGGTACCGCTGGCGCCCGCAGCGCCACATCGGCCAGCGCCACGGCCATCGCCTCGGCCGCCGGCGCCATCAGCGCGCAGTGGAAGGGCGCGGACACCGGCAAAGCCATCGCGCGCTTGGCCCCGCGGGCCTTGGCCAGATCCACCGCCCGGGCCACGGCCGCGGCATCGCCCGACACCACCACCTGGCCCGGGTCGTTGTCGTTGGCGGCCTGGCAGACACCGTCGCCCGCCGCCTCCGCCGCCAACTCCTCCACCGCCGCCAGATCGAGGCCCAGGATCGCCGCCATCCCGCCCTCGCCCACCGGCACCGCGGCCTGCATGGCCGCCCCCCGCAGCCGCAGCAGCCGCGCCGCATCCCCCAGCCCCAGCGCCCCCGCCGCCGCCAACGCCGAATACTCGCCCAGCGAATGGCCGGCCACGAAGCGCGCGGCCGTCACCTCCACCCCCTCGGCCCGCAGCGCCGCCATCACCGCCATGGAGGTCGCCATCAGCGCCGGCTGCGCATTGGCCGTCAGCGTCAGTTCCTCAAGCGGCCCCTCCCAGATCATCGCCGACAGCTTCTCGCCCAGCGCCTCGTCCACCTCGGCGAAGACCGCGGCGGCGGCGGGCCATTCCTCGGCCAACGCGCGGCCCATGCCCACGCTCTGCGCACCCTGCCCCGGAAAGATGAACGCCCGCGCCATCGCAGCCTCCCCTGTGACCCCAGCCTTGCAAACCCGGCGCCGCATAGCCGCCCGCGCGCCCGCGGTCCAGCCCGCCCCTTGCGCGGCCGGGCAATCCGTGTATGAGGGCGCATCCTTCCGCAATCATGCGACCGGCGCAGCCTCTCGCGGGCGGGACGCGGAAGGCTCGTCCCCGCCCAATGAAGCGCGCCCGAAACGAACGGAGCCCACATGCCGCTGTACGAGCATGTCTTCATCGCGCGTCAGGACCTGTCCAACGCGCAGGCCGAAGGTCTCATCGAACACTTCTCGACCATCCTCACCGACCAGGGCGGCAAGCTGGTGGGTCAGGAATACTGGGGCGTGAAGACCATGGCCTACAAGATCAACAAGAACCGCAAGGGCCATTACGCCTACATGCGCTCCGACGCGCCGGCGCCCGCCGTGCAGGAGATGGAGCGGCTGATGCGGCTGCATGACGACGTGATGCGCGTGATGACCATCAAGGTCGACGCCCATGACGAGGGCCCGTCGGTGCAGATGCAGAAACGCGACGACCGCGGTGACCGCGGCGACCGCCGCCGCTGAGCGAAAGGAGCGAACCCATGGCCGCAAGACCGTTTTTCCGCCGCCGCAAGGTCTGCCCCTTCTCGGGCGACAACGCACCCGCCATCGACTACAAGGACGTGAAGCTGCTGCAGCGCTACATCTCGGAGCGGGGCAAGATCGTGCCCTCGCGCATCACCGCGGTGTCGTCCAAGAAGCAGCGCGAGCTTGCGCGCGCCATCAAGCGCGCCCG
>SKMM01000168.1 GCA_007121055.1 Paracoccaceae bacterium
GGCCCTGGCGCTGCACCCACGCCGCGGCGGCCGGGCCGAGGGCCGCCGGATCCTGCTGGTCGATGACGTCATGACCTCGGGCGCCACGCTCGCGGCCGCCGCGGATGCCTGCCTCGCGGGCGGCGCCACGCGGGTGGACGTCGTCGTGCTCGCCCGCGTGGCCAAGCGCGACTGGGCGCAGCCCTGAGCCCGGCGCCCCGATTCCCTTTCCCGGCCCGACGGTGTAGACGGGGGGCGCAGCAAGGAGCGCGCCGATGCCCAGCCCCAGCCCCGCCCCCCGGGTCGAGATCTACACCTCGCCGCTCTGCGGCTTCTGCCACGCGGCCAAGCGGCTGCTGACCCAGAAGGGCGTCTCCTTCACCGAGATCGACCTGTCGCGCCACCCCGACCGGCGCCCCGAGATGCTGGCCCGCGCCGGCGGCCGCCACACCGTGCCGCAGATCTTCGTGGGCGACACCCATGTGGGCGGCTGCGACGAGCTTTATGCGATGGACCGCGCGGGCCGGCTCGACCCGCTCCTGCGGAGCTGACGCGTGATGCGCGCGGGTCTCGTGCAGATGTGCTCGGGCGACGACCCGGCCGAGAACCTCGCCCAGGCGCGCGAACTGATCGCGCAGGCGGTGGCCGGGGGCGCGGGCTTCGTGCTGACGCCCGAAGTGACGAACTGCGTCTCCTCCTCCCGCGCGCACCAGGCCCGCGTGCTGAGCCACGAGGCCGAGGACCCCACCCTCGCCGGCCTGCGCGAGACCGCGGCAGAGCAGCGCATCTGGCTCCTGATCGGCTCGCTCGCGCTGAAAACCGGCGACCCGGACGGCCGCTTCGCCAACCGGTCCTTCCTGATCGCCCCCGACGGCCGGATCGCCGCGCGCTACGACAAGATCCACATGTTCGACGTGGATGTCTCGCCGACCGAAACCTACCGCGAATCGCAGGGCTTCCGCCCCGGCGACCGCGCCGTTCTGGCCCCCACCCCCTTCGCCATTCTGGGAATGACGGTCTGTTATGACGTCCGCTTCGCCGCCCTCTACCGCCAGCTTGCGCAGGCCGGGGCCGAGGTGCTGACGGTGCCCGCCGCCTTCTCCCCCGTCACCGGCGCCGCGCATTGGGACAGCCTTCTGCGCGCGCGCGCCATCGAATGCGGCGCCTGGGTGCTGGCGCCGGCGCAGACCGGCGACCACCCGGTGCGCGAGGGCCCGCCCCGGCGCACCCATGGCCACAGCCTGATCGTCGCGCCCTGGGGCGAGATCGTCGCCGACGCCGGCACCGAGCCCGGCGTGATCTGGGCCGACCTCGACCGCAGCGCGGTGCAGGACGCCCGCCGCCGCGTCCCCTCCCTCCGCCACGCCCGGCCCTTCCACGGCCCCGCGGGACCAGAGGCGTGAGCGACGAGCGCCCCGACGACCTCGGTGCCGCGCTGTTCAGCGAGCTCTTCATGGCCGACCAGCTGGCGCGCAACCGGATCTCGCGGGTGCTGCCCAAGGGCATGAAGCTGTCGCATTTCGGCGTCCTCAACCTGCTCGCCCGCGTGGGCGAGGAACGCACGCCCGCGCAGCTTGCCCGCGCCTTCCACGTCACCCGCGGCGCCATGAGCAACACGCTGGCGCGGCTGGAATGGGCCGGCCACGTCCATATCCGCCCCGACTGGGAGGACGCGCGGCGCAAATACGTCTCGATCTCGCCCGCGGGCCGGCGGGCGCGCGACGCGGCGCTGGCCTCCATCGCCCCCCTGATCGACGCGGCCGTAGCCGAGCTGGGCGCGGGCCAGGTCCGCGCCGCCCTGCCGGTGCTGCGCGCCCTGCGCACCCGGTTCGAACCGGGCGAGTGAGGCCCGAACCCGTTTGCCACCATGGCAGATGCCCCACAGGCCGCCGAATTCCCCGGCCGCAAGCTTGCCCCCGCCCCGGCGGCCACGGATAACGGGACCAGCCCGCCCATCAGGGAGCCCGCCGCGCCATGGACCACGCCCGCCTGGAACACGAACTGCGCCGCCTCGCCCTGGCGGCCGGCGAGCGCATCCTCGACATCTACGGCGCCGACGAATTCGAGGTGCGCAGCAAATCCGACGCAAGCCCGGTGACCGAGGCCGACGAGGCCGCCGACGCGCTGATCTCCGCCGGGCTGCGCGCGGCCTTCCCGGACCTGCCGCTCATCACCGAGGAACAGGCCGCCAGCCACGCCCTGCGCGCGCGCACCTTCCTGATCGTCGACCCGCTTGACGGCACCAAGGAATTCGTGCAGCGCCGCGGCGACTTCACCGTGAACATCGCCTATGTCGAGGACGGCGTGCCGATCCGCGGCATCGTCTATGCCCCGGCGCGGGAGCGGCTGTTCTACACCCGCGCCGACGGCGCGTCGGTGGAGGAGACAGGCCCCTTCGACCCCGACCGCCCCGGCCCGCTGCGGCCCATCCGCGTTGCCAGCCCCAACCATGCCGGCCTGATGGTGGTCGCGTCGAAATCCCACCGCGATGCCGCCACCGACGCCTATATCCGGCTCTACGACGTGGCCGACATGCGCTCGGCGGGCTCGTCGCTGAAGTTCTGCCTGGTGGCGGCGGGCGAGGCGCATCTCTACCCCCGGCTGGGCCGCACCATGGAGTGGGACACCGCCGCGGGCCATGCGGTGCTCGCGGGCGCCGGCGGGCAGGTGGTGCGGTTCGACGACCACACCCCCCTTCTCTATGGCAAGCCTCGCTACGAGAACCCCTTCTTCATCGCCTTCGCGCCCGGCGTGGCGCTGAAGCGGGCGGGCTGATGCGGACCGCCGCGGCGCGGCCATGACCGCGGCGGTCCCCGCTGCCGTCACGGCCAGCGTCGTGGTGGTCAGCCGGGGCCGGCCGGCGGCATTGACCCGCTGCCTCGCGACGCTGCGCCTGCAGGACCACCCGGCGACCGAGATCGTCGTGGTCGCCTGCCCGGCCGGGGCGGCGGCGGTGGCGGCGCTGGGACTCGAAAGCTACCTCAAGCTCCGGCCGCTGCCGCGCGATCCGCTGACGGGCGGCCTCTCCGACAGCCTCGCCCACGCCCGCAACCTCGGCCTGCAGGAGGCCGCGGGCGAGATCGTGGCCTTCACCGCCGACGATGCCATGGCCGAGCCGCCCTGGCTCGGCCGGCTGGTCGCGGCCTTTATGGACAGCCAGGTGGAGGCCGCAACCGGCATGGTCCGCGCGCCGGACGGGCTGGGGCCCGAGCCCGGCGCCGCCTGGGTGGACGCCCTCGGGCAGGTCCGACCGCTGGAGACCGAGGGGACCATGGTCAGCCTGCACCAGGGCGCGCCGGGCTCGGCGGTGCATCTGCCCGCGGCCTCCATGGCGTTCCGGCGCGAGACGCTGGCGGCCATGGGCGGCTTCGACCCGGCCTTCCGCGTGGCCATGGGCGGGCGCGACCTCGCGCTGCGGCTCGCCGCGCAGGAACTCGTCACCGCCGTGCTGCCACTGGCACAGGCGCAACAGGGCGCGCCCGCCCCCTCCAACCCGCCCCGCGACCTGCGTGCCGAAATCTTCGAGCGCGGCGCTGCCCTGGGGATCTTCCTGCGCAAGCACGCCGCCCGCCGCGACCCGGCCGAAGCCGAGGCGGCCCTCCAAGCCGCCCAGCGCCGGCGCCTGATCCGCGCCATGGTGGCCGGCGAGATCATGCCGGGCGACGTCGACCGCCTGCTGGCCCTGCTCGCCGCGGGCCTGACCGAGGGCCGGGCGCGCGAGATCGCCCCGCTCCTGCCCGTGGGCCCGCCGTCCGAGCCGTTCCGGCCCTTCCCCGGCA
>SKMM01000256.1 GCA_007121055.1 Paracoccaceae bacterium
CGCCGCGCGGCGACCGGCCGCCCAGCGGCTGGGTGCGCGACGGCGAGGACGGGCCGCGCTGAGGCCCGTCACAAGCTCCGGGCGCGGCACAACGCCGCGCCGGTTATTGAGCCGCCGGGGGCGACCTGCTAACACCCCCGCGAACCGCAGATCCCCGTTTCCCTGTTCAGGAGGCCCAGATGGCCGAAATCGGCAATGGCGGCGCCGCAGGCGCCACCCCCCCCCAGCAGCCAGAGGGCGCCCAGCAGCCGCAGGTGCGTGTGCAGATCCTCGCGCAGTACATCCGCGACATGTCCTTCGAGAACGCCTTTGCCCAGAAGGGCGGCAACGCGCAGGGCGTGCAACCCGACATCAAGGTGCAGGTCAGCCTCGACGCCCGCAAGCGCGAGGGAGCGGAAAACCAGTACGAGGTGGTGAGCAAGTACAAGGTCACCTCCTCCAACAAGGCTGACGGCAGCGCGCTGTTCCTGCTGGAGCTGGAATATGCCGGGGTCTTCCTGATCGACGGCGTGCCGAAGGAGCAGCTGCACCCCTTCCTGCTGATCGAATGCCCGCGGCTGCTGTTCCCCTTCGCCCGGCGCATCGTCAGTGACATCACCCGCGACGGCGGCTTCCTGCCGCTGAACCTCGACCTGATCGACTTCATGGCGCTCTACCGCCAGGAGCTTCAGCGCCAGGCCGAGCTGCGCCAGACCCAAGGCACGCCGGCGAGCTGAGCCCGCACCGAGCCGACCGCAGGGGGCGCCGCCATGGCGCCCCTTTGTGCATTCGAGGGGGGCGGAATGCTGGGCTTCGGGCAGGGGCGGCCACCGCGGCTTGCCGCGCGGGCATCGGCGCGGCACAGTCGGGCCAAGGGCTGCAGCGGAGTGACGGCCCCCCGTGCGGGTCCGACGCGTGACGCCCGCCTCATCAGATCAGGGAGACCCCGATGACCCGCCTTGCCCGTCCCATGGTCCTCGCCGGCGCCTGCGCGCTGTTCGCCGCGCCGGTGGCCGCCCAGACCAATGTCAGCTTCATGATGGACTGGGCCTGGCAGGGCCCGCAGGCCTTTGCCCTGATGGCCCGCAACGAGGGCTGCTTTGCCGAGGGCGGGGTGAACATCACGCTGGACCGCGGCTTCGGGTCGGGCCGGGTGCCGGTGGAACTGGCCACCGGCACCTACCAGATGGGGCTGGGGGACCTGAACCCCACCATCCGCTTCCGCGCGGAAAACCCCGACAGCGACATCATCACCACCGCGATCCTGTTCGCGGGCTCGCCGCTGGTGGCCGTGGTACGCGCCGACAGCGGCATCGAGACGCCGGCGGACCTGGAGGGCCGGACGCTGGCCGCGCCGGATTTCGATGCCGGCCGGCAGCTCTTTCCGGTGTTCGGCGCCGCGGCGGGGTTCGATTACGGGTCGGTGACCTGGATCTCGGTCTCGCCCGAGCTGCGCGAGCCGATGCTGGTGCGGGGCGAGGCGGACGGCATCACCGGCTTCGTCACGTCGTCGGTGCCCTCGCTGGTGGCGCTGGGCATTTCCGAGGACGACCTGCGGGTCTTCTACTACACCGATTACGGCGCGGAGCTCGTCTCCACCGCCGTGTTGACCACCCGTGCCTTTGCCGAGGCCAACCCCGAGGCGGTGGCCACCGTCACGGCTTGCATGATCCGCGGCGTGCAGCTGGCCGAGGCCGACCCCGAGGGCGCGATCGCGGCGCTGGTGGCCCACGAGCCGCTGACCGACCCCGAGGTGGAACTGGTGCGCTGGCGGATGACCATCGAGGACATGCTGCGCACCGATCTGGCGGTGGGCGAGGGCATCTCCACCGTCGACATGGACTACCTGCAGCGCTCCATCATGGCGGTGGAGACCGCCTATGGGCTGGAGCACTCGCTGCAGGCCGGGGAGCTGTTCGACCAGAGCTTCCTGCCCCCGGCCGAGGCGCGGATGTTCCTGTCCGAGTGAACCGGGGCCGTCCGGCGGGTCAGTTGCTGCAGGGGATCGGGGTGCTGATCACCTCGCTGCCGCGGCGGGTGCGAACCTCACAGGCCTGCGGTGCTTCGGCGACCTCCTCGGGGGCGTCCTCGATGCCGAACAGGCTGCGGCGGCTGACCTCGACGGCGCCTTCGAAGGCCTCGTCGTTCACCCCCACCAGCGCCAGCGACAGCCGGCCGGTGGATTGTGCAAGTGCCAGTGCCGCGACTTCCTCTCGGGTGGCCTCGACCGTGACCGAACGGGCGATGCGCGCTCGGTCGGTGCGGTCCTGGTCGGCGCTCTGGTCCACCGCGATCACCTTGACCCCGGTCAGCAGCAGTCGCGTGCTTTCGTTGCCGCGGCTCGAACTGCCGGTCCAGTAGATGTCGACCCGGTGCGACGGGCGCACGAAGCCCGCCACGCCGGTGGAGACGTTGACGTCGATGGTGAAGGCCAGCATGCCGGGCGACAGCCGGGCGGCGATGCCGGCCTCCTGCCCCGGGCGGGTGACCTTGACGGCGAGGATCGGCTCGCCCGGCTCCATCGCGCGCATCACCGCGCGGGGGCCTGCGCCCTCCGGAAACAGCTCGGCGGTGTCGGTAAAGGCGCCCGGCGGCACGGCGCGCCGCGGCCAGGTGATGGTGACGACATCCTCGGGGCTCAGCGGCTCGCCATAGCGCAGCGCGCGGCGGGCGGTGTAGACGGGCACGGTTTCCACCACCTGCGAGGCCACGGCGCGGGCCTGCGCGAGTTCCACTTCGGCCCCGGCCAGATAGCTCCGCGCAGTCTGGACCGCGAGGCCCGCAAGCCCCACCCCCGCCAGCAGGACAAGGAAGAAGATGATGCGCATGGCGCTGCTCCTTTCGGGGATGCCGCGGATGTCGACCGAACAGCCGTGCGGTCAGCCGGGTCCGTGGCTCATGTGGCGAGCGTCTGCTCGGGTGGGCTCGCGGCAGGATCGAGGGTCATGTGCCTCCGGCGTGCCTGCTTCAGCCGTGGACGGCTGCGCCACGGGAGCGCAGCCGTCCGTCGCATCAGGCCGAAGCGGGATCGGAGCCGCTCAGGCTGACTTGCATCAGTCGGTAGTGCCGGTGGTGTCGAAGCTGAAGTTGGTGAGGTCCGTGTTGTAGTCGCCGATTTCCGTCGTGACCGTCGAGACCAACGACGCGAGGGAGTCCTGGAAGAACAGGGCAGCGGCGATGCCGATGATGGCGACACCGGCGGTCAGGACGACGAAGTCCACGGTGACGGCGCCGTCTTCATCCTTGCCAAAGCGGCGAATGCGATCGAACAATTTCATGTGACTCTCCATGCATAAAGGGCCTGTGCCCGGTGAACCGTGGTCCCAACGGCTGGGCGGGGGTGGTCGCGTGTGGTCCCCGTGCGCCACGGCATGGGGGCATAAGGCCCGCGGAGTGGGGCGGGAGTGCGGCAGGGATGGCACAACTTCGGCACGTTTTCTGCGCGATCCTGTGGCAGGGCCTCACCGCGCTGGCCCTGCGGCCGCGCCGCAGGCAGGCTGTGGCCCATGATCAAGCTTATTCGCGCCATGGTTGTGATTTTGGGGTCTTCATCGCCCCATGGGGGCTGGCGCCTGTCGACATCGGGTCTGTGTCGGGTGGACCGGCCGGTGTCGGTGCGCCGCGTGCGTGCTGCGGTGGGGGGGTGCGGAGGCCCTGCCCCCGGAGCCGTGTCAGCGGGCCTGCGGCAGCGGAGTGCGGCGGTCTGCCTGGCCGCGCTGGCGGTGGCGCTTGTGCCTGCGCCGGCGCCGGCCGATCCGGCCGGGCCGTTGTTCCG
>SKMM01000332.1 GCA_007121055.1 Paracoccaceae bacterium
AACACCGAAACGGCGCAGTCATAAGGTCCGGAGAAAATCAGCCCTCAGAGACCGCTTCCGAGCATCCTAGTCCCGGGGTCGGTGCTCAGCCCCTCCCGCATAACCCTCGAACACAACGGAAAATTCCGGCCACAGCCGGATCGGGAGAACGCTTTCGCGAGGGCAAGTGGCGGAGAGGGTGGGATTCGAACCCACGGAAGGCTTACGCCCTCAACGGTTTTCGAGACCGCCCCGTTCGACCACTCCGGCACCTCTCCGTGCGCTTGCAGCTAGCAAGCCTGTGCTGCGAGCGCAACTGGAAAGCGGCGGGGTGGGACGTGCGTGGGAGGGGCTTTCGGCGCGTCGTGGCGCGCTGGCTTGGCGGGCAAGAAGGGGTGCAGGAAGACGGCCCCCGAGTGAGGTGACGGAGCTCGCTTGGGGCCGTGCGCCGCTGCGGCGGTGCGGCGTGGTCCAGGGTGCGCGCCCCGTGGCCCATGCGACGCCAGCCGGGAGCGTCCGTGGCCGCAGGAGGGCCGGACGCGCCCGGTACAGCGGGCCGGCGGGTGGCTCAGTCGAGGCGCAGGACCGAGCGGCCGGCGTAGCGGCAGGAGGCGGCAAGCGCTTCCTCGATGCGGATCAGCTGGTTGTACTTCGCCAGCCGGTCGGAGCGCGCGAGGCTGCCGGTCTTGATCTGGCCGCAATTGGTCGCGACGGCGAGGTCGGCGATGGTGCTGTCCTCAGTCTCGCCGGACCGATGGGACATCACGCAGGTGTAGCCGGAGCGGTGCGCCATCTCCACCGCGGCCAGCGTCTCGGTCAGCGTGCCGATCTGGTTGACCTTGACCAGCAGCGAATTGGCGCAGCCCGTCGAGATGCCCTGCGACAGCCGCTCGGGGTTGGTCACGAACAGATCGTCGCCCACGAGCTGCACGCGGCCGCCCAGCGCCTCGGTCAGGGCGCGCCAGCCTTCCCAGTCATCCTCGGCACAGCCGTCCTCGATGGAGGCGATGGGGTAGTCGGCCAGTAGCGCCGCGAGGTAGTCCACATTCTCGTCCGGCCCGAGGTCGATCCCCTCGCCCGAGAGCACATAGCGGCCGTTCTGGAAATACTCGGTGGCCGCGCAGTCGAGCGCCAGCACCATGTCCTCGCCCGGGGTGTAGCCGGCCTGCTCCACCGCGGTCATGATGAAGTCGAGCGCCTCGCGGGTGGAGCGCAGACCGGGGGCGAAGCCGCCCTCGTCGCCCACGGCGGTGGAATGGCCGGCGGCGGAGAGGGATTTCTTAAGCCGGTGGAAGACCTCGGCGCCCATGCGCACGGCGTCCGAGAGGGTCTCGGCGCCCACGGGCATGATCATGAATTCCTGGATGTCGATGGGGTTGTCGGCGTGCTGGCCGCCGTTGAGGATGTTCATCATCGGCACAGGCAGCACCCGCGCCGAGGTCCCACCCACATAGCGCCACAGCGGCTGGCCCGTGGCCTCGGCCGCCGCGCGGGCCACCGCCAGCGACACGCCGAGGATCGCGTTGGCGCCCAGACGGCCCTTGTTCTCGGTCCCGTCGAGCTCGATCATCAGCTCGTCCACCGCTACCTGCTCGGTGGCGTCGGCGCCCATCAGCTCGGCCGCGATCTCGCCATTGACCGCCGCCACGGCCTCCAGCACGCCTTTCCCGCCATAGCGGTCGGGGTCGCCGTCGCGCCGCTCCACCGCCTCGTGCGCGCCGGTGGAGGCGCCCGAGGGCACCGCGGCGCGGCCCATGGAGCCGTCCTCCAGCGTGACGTCCACCTCCACGGTGGGGTTGCCCCGGCTGTCGAGGATCTCGCGGGCGGTGATGTCGATGATGGTGGTCATGGTGCTCCTTTCCGGTGCAGGGGGACGCCGTACAGCTCCAGCCGGTGGCCCTTGAGGCGGTAGCCGAGGCGGGCGGCGATGCGCTCCTGCAGGGCCTCGATCTCGGGCTCGACGAATTCGACCACCGCGCCGGTGGTCAGGTCGATCAGATGGTCGTGGTGCTCGCGCTCGGCGTCTTCATAGCGGGCGCGCCCGTCGCCGAACTCCAGCCGGTCGAGGATGCCGGCCTCCTCGAACAGCTTCACAGTGCGGTAGACGGTTGCGATGGAGATGCCGGGATCGCGGGCCGTGGCGCGGGCGTGGAGCTGTTCCACATCAGGATGGTCCAGCGCCTCTTCCAGAACCTGCGCGATGGTGCGCCGCTGGCCGGTCAGGCGCAGGCCCTTCGCCTCGCAACGCGCGATGATGGTCTTGGTCATGGGCGCATCCGCCGGCTGCCTCGCCGGGGGATTTACGCGGTTTGCCCAGCCGGGAAAACCCCCCGCCGCCCGCCTCCTACCCGGGCGCCATGCCTGCGCGCTGAGCTAGAAGCCGATGCGCCGCAGCTTGCCGCCGATCCGGCGATAGAGCGCAGGCGGCAGGATGTCCTGCATGAAGGGCCCGGCGGGCCATGACACGGTCCGCCTGGTCCGCCGTCCCCGGCCGCGGCCTGAACAGCGTGCTGTGCGCCTTGCGGGTGTCGTCCCAGGTCGCGGTGTAATAATAAAGTGCAATGGACATCCGAGGCTCGCCGCCGGGGTGGTTCACAGGCTCGGGATTGCCGTGGAATGTGTCCGAACCGGTGCTGAAGCAGCACATACGATTGAACAGCGGCACGAAGCTCGCGACCTTGGTGCTCATCTCACGGTCCCAGATCTCGAACGACCCGCCCCACTCCTCGCGCCAGTCCTTGTTGATGTAGATCAGGATGTTGAGCCGCCGCTCCAGGTTGAGCTTTCCGTGGTGGTTGAAATCGGCATGCATGTCGAGATGCCCGCCCTTGGCCACGACATGGATGCCGCCGCCGGCGAAATCGGGGTCCGGGATCAGCCCCTCGATCCCGGTCATTTCCTCCAGGATCATCAGCATCGGACGCGAGTTCAGCGCATAGAAAAAATTGCGCGTGTAGCTCGGCAGCCGCTCGGGCAGATAGCTGGGCTTCAACCGTTCCTGCGCACGGTCGAACATGGTCTCGGCCTCGGGCAGGCTGCGCAGTTCCTCGCGCACCCGGTCGAGGATCTCGGGCGTCAGGATATCGTCGAAGCAGCCGTAATCATAGGGCGTCCGGCCCTGATACTGTGCCGCGGCCAGCTTGCCCACGGCGCGGGCCTCCTCTGCCGGAAGCGCCAGCGTTTCGGGATCGAAGTTCAACAGGATCTTGGTCATGGGGTCTGGCCCTCCGGACGCGCGTGATGAAACTTCTTGGAGTCCCGCGCGGGGCAACACTATGCGATGTTCAGCAGTGTTGCCGCCCCGCCGGGCTGTCAAGCAGGGGGCCCCGCGCAGATCTGCCGGAACGCGGTGCGCGACGGGCTCAGAAGGGCATCGGGTGGGCGCGGTGGGCAATCTCGATGGCGTCCAGGACATCCGGCGGGAGGGTGATTTCGGCGGCGCCCAGCGCGGTCTTCAGCTGCGCGACGCTGGTGGCGCCGACGATGGGAATGACCGGGAAGGGCCGGGTCAGGCACCAGGCCAGCGCCATCTGCGCGGGGTCCAGCCCGGCCTCGTTGGCGATGCCGAGATAGGCCGAGACCGCCTCCCAGACCCGCGGGGTGATCCGGCCGCCGAGTTCGGGGTTGACCGACCGGCGTGTGCCCTCGGGCGTCACGTCCCCCGCGTATTTGCCGGTCAGGAGGCCCGCGGCGAGCGGGGTGTAGGCCAGCAGCGTGACATCCTCGTTGACGGACAGTTCCGCGAGGTCGGTGTCGAAGTGCCGGCACAGAAGGGAATATTCGTTCTGGATCGAGGCCACGCGGGGGGCGCCCATCTCCTCGGCGAGGCGCAGCCACTGGGCGGTGCCCCAGGCGGTTTCGTTGGACAGGCCGAAATGGCGGATCTTGCCTTCGGCAACGAGGGCCTGGGCGGTTTCCAGGATCGCACGCATGTGCCCGAGCGTGGCGGCGCTGTCCTGGCCGGAGGGGTCGTAGGTCCAGTGCTTGCGGAAATGGTAGGAGCCGCGGTTGGGCCAGTGCAGTTGGTAGAGGTCGATGTAGTCGGTGCGCAGGCGTTTGAGCGAGGTTTCCACCGCGCCGCGCATCAGTTCCGGGGTGATGGGGAGGCCGTCTCGCACGGCCGTCTGCCCCGCGCCGGTGATCTTGGTGGCCACCACCACCTGGTCGCGGCCGCCACGGGCCGCAAGCCAGCTGCCGATGATGGCCTCGGTGCGACCCACGGTCTCCTCGCGGATCGGGTTGGTGGGGTACATCTCGGCGGTGTCGATGAAATCGACGCCGAGGTCGCGGGCGAGGTCCATCTGGGCGTGGCCCTCGGCCTCGGTGTTCTGGCTGCCCCAGGTCATGGAGCCCAGGCACATCGCCGACACTCGAAGGCCGGTCCGGCCCAGTTCCACCTTGCGCATTGCGTCCGTCCCCCGGTCAGTTTGCGCCGGGGGCTTAACAACGCGTCGGAGCGGGTGCAACGCAGGCACCGCGGCGGGTCCGTGCGGGGCGCGGGAGGTGCACGGAATTCGGGCGGGTCGCGTCAGCCGGCGGCTTCGACGGCGGCGACGACCTCGCCCACCACCTCGGTCATGACGGTGGGGTCCTCGGCTTCGGCCATGACGCGGATCAGGGGTTCGGTGCCGGACTTGCGGATCAGAAGGCGGCCATGGCCGGCCAGACGCGCCTCGGCGCCGGCGATGGCGGCGCGGACGGAGTCGGTGCCCAGCGGATCGCAGCCGGCGGCGAAGCGCACGTTGCGCAGCAGTTGCGGCACGGGGGTGAAGCTGCGCGCCAACCGGCTGGCGGGCTGGCCGGTGGCGGCCATGGCGGCGAGGAACTGGAGCGCCGCGATCAGGCCGTCGCCGGTGGTGGCATAGTCGGTCATGACGATGTGGCCGGATTGCTCGCCCCCGAGGTTCCAGCCGCCTGCGCGCATGCGCTCGACGACATAGCGGTCGCCCACCGCCGTGCGTTCCAGCCGCATTCCGTGATCGGAGAGAAAGCGTTCCAGACCGAGGTTGGACATGACCGTTGCCACGACCACGCCATCGGTGAGCCGGTCTTCATCGGCCCAGCGGCGCGCGAGCAACGCCATGATCTGGTCGCCATCGGCGATCTGGCCGGTCTCGTCGATCAGGACCAGCCGGTCGGCATCGCCGTCGAGGCAGATGCCGAGGTCGGCGCGATGCCGGCGCACCGCCGCCGCCGCCGCCGCGGGGTCAGTGGAGCCGCAGCCGTCGTTGATGTTGAAGCCGTTGGGGCTGACGCCCAGCGCCACGACGTCGGCCCCAAGCTCCCACAATACCTCTGGCGCCGCGCGGTAAGCCGCGCCATGGGCGCAGTCCAGAACCACCCGCAGCCCGTCGAGCCGTACGCGGGCCGGAAAGGTGGTCTTGGCGTATTCGACATAGCGGCCAAGCCCGTCGTCGATGCGGCGGGCGCGGCCGATCTCGTCCGGGGCCGCCGGCGGGATATCGGTTTCCAGCAGCGCCTCGATCTCGGTCTCGGCGGTGTCGGAGAGCTTGAAGCCGTCGGGGCCGAAGAACTTGATGCCGTTGTCGTGGTGCGGGTTGTGGCTGGCCGAGATCATGATGCCGAGGTCGGCGCGCATGGAACGGGTGAGGTACCCCACCGCCGGGGTCGGCATCGGGCCCAGTAGCAGCACGTTCATGCCGGTGGAGGTCAGCCCCGCGGTCAGCGCGTTCTCCAGCATGTAGCCCGACAGGCGGGTGTCCTTGCCGATCACCACCCGGTGCCCATTGGCGCCGTCGCTGCGGAAATACCGGCCGGCGGCGGCCCCGAGCTGCAGCGCCATGCCGGCGGTCATCGGGTGGGTGTTGGCCCGTCCGCGCACCCCGTCGGTTCCGAAAAGCTTGCGCCCCATGCCCGCTGCCCCCTCGCCCCATCGTCTCCGTCTGCCCGCCCCTGCTGCGTGGGCGTATCGCTTTTTTGCATGGGGCAGGTGACCCCGGCAAGGCGCGGGGCGCTGGGGCCGATCACCGGGACGGCCGGATGACCCCCGAGCCCGACGGCGCGGCCTCAGTTGGAGGCGACCTCCATGGCCGGGCGGAAGAAGCGATGCGCGCCGATTTCCGCGGTCAGCTCGTAGACGCGGGCCCAGGGCGGGTTGACGCGGGTGGCGTGGAAATGCGTCGCGCCATCGGTCAGCGACCGGGGCGCCCCGTTCAGCATCTCGCGTGCCAGCGCATTCGCCCGGCGCCAAGACCGTTGTTCGAGCCGCCGCCGTTCGGAGCCGTCGCAGACGAAGGAGAACTGGCACCCCCGGCCATTGCCCGCGCCCTGGTCGACCACCGCGCAGACCGTGTCGGGGAAGCGCGCGCTTTCGGCGCGGTTGAGCACCACCTCGGCCACGGCGCGCATCCCGCGCTCACCCTCGCCGCGGGCCTCGTGGTAGAGCGCGCGGGTGAGGCACTTCAGATCGTCGAGGCCGGCGGGACGGGCCGGCGGAACGGGCGATGTCTCGACCGCCAGCAACGCCACGCCTGGAGCGGGCAGGTTGGGCTCGGCGGTGGCGGGTGCGGCGATGGCCGCGGCAAGGCCAGCGATGGCAAAAAGGTGTCTGGTCGGCCCGAAGGCCGTTACTCCGATCATGACTTTCCCCCAGGATCCGGACGCGGTGGCAGCCGCGCAGCAGACCTCGTCGTGTCAACAATGGTCTGTGGGCGTAGTGGAATTTAGGAAAATCGTCCACGCGGGCCTCCGCAACGGAGGGTTGAAAGCCCGAGCGTTCGGCGGAAAGCCGCGCAGCTTTCAGCGTGCAGTGGGCGGCTCCCTGCCCAGACCGCGGTCGGCGAGGGCCAGGTGTGCGGCGGCTAGCCGCGCCACTGGAACCCGGAAGGGCGAGCAGGAAACGTAATCGAATCGGGCCGCGCGGCAGAAGGCGATGGATTCGCTGTTGCCGCCATGTTCGCCGCAGATCGACAGGGTGAGGCCATCATGGGCCTTGCGGCCACGGTCGGCGGCTATGTGCAGCAACTCGCCCACCCCGTCCACGTCGAGGGTGTGGAACGGATCCTCCAGGTAGACGCCCTGCTGCACATAGGCCGACATGAAGCGGCCTGCGTCGTCGCGCGACAGGCCATAGGTCATCTGGGTCAGGTCGTTGGTGCCGAAGGAGAGGAAATCGCAGTGCTGCGCGATCTCGCCCGCGCGCAGGGCGGCGCGCGGGGTCTCGACCATCACGCCGAGCCGATAGTCGAAGCGCGCGCCCTTCTGCACCCGCACGGCGGCGGCCACGGCATCGATGCGGGCCTTGACCAGTTCCACCTCGCGCCGGGCCGAGACGAGGGGGATCATGATCTCGGGGACCACTGCCGCGCCCTTGCGGGAGGCCTCGATGGTGGCCTCGAAGATGGCGCGGGCCTGCATCTCGTAGATCTCGGGGATGGTAATGCCCAGCCGCACGCCGCGCATGCCCAGCATGGGGTTGTATTCCGCCAGCGCCTCGGCCCGGCGGGTGATCTCGGACAGGGGCTTGTCCAGCGCATCGGCGAGGTTGCGCAGCCCTTCGCGGCCGTGGGGGAGGAATTCGTGCAGCGGCGGGTCGAACAGGCGGATGCAGACGGGCTGGCCCTGCATGATGGCGAACAGCCGGATGAAATCGGCGCGCTGCATGGGCAGCAGGCGCTCCAGCGCGCCGCGCCGGTCCTGGGCGGTGTCGGCGAAGATCATCTCGCGCATCACCGTCAGGCGGTCTTCCTCGAAGAACATGTGTTCTGTGCGGCACAGCCCGATGCCTTCGGCGGCGAAGTCGCGTGCGATGCGGGCGTCGGCCGGCGTGTCGGCGTTGGCGCGGATACCGATGTCGCGCACCGCGTCGGCCCAGTCGAGCAGCCGCGTGAAGGAGTCGTCGAGCGCGGGTTCGAGGAGTTCGACCGGGCCCGCCAGAACCTCGCCGCGGGTGCCGTCCACCGTCAGCATGTCGCCTTCGGCGAAGATGCGGCCGTCGGGGGCGGTGACCTTGTGGGCGCGGGCGTCGATGCGCAGGCCGCTGGCGCCCACGACGCAGGGCAGCCCGAGGCCGCGGCCGATCACGGCGGCGTGGCTGGTCATGCCGCCGCGTTCGGTCAGCACGGCCTGGGCCGCATGCATGCCGCGGATGTCCTCGGGCGTGGTTTCGCGGCGCACGAGGATGCAGGGCTCGCCCCGCGCGGCGCTGGCGCTGGCGGCGCCGGAGGTGAAGACGAGCCGGCCGCGGGCCGCGCCGGGGCTTGCGCCGATGCCACGGGCGACCACGTCGCGCGGGCCGCGGGGGTCGACCTGGGGATGCAACAGTTCGGCCAGCGCCTGGGGCTGCACCCGGGCCACCGCCTCGGCCTGGTCGATCACGCCGTCCTCGGCCAGCGCCACGGCGATGCGCACCGCGGCACGCGAGGACCGCTTGGCGCGGGTGGCGTCCAGCACCCACAGCCGGCCCTGTTCGAGGGCGAATTCGATCTGCATCTCGTCGCGCAGCTGCGCCCGGCAGATCTCGCCGTGGCGCATCAGTTCGGCGAACAGATCCGGGTGGCGGTCCTCAAGCGAGGGGCCGCGGGGGTCGTGGGTGAGGTAGAGCGCCCCCTCCCCCGCCACCTGGGTCGGATCGTGGGTGCCGGCCCGGAACCGGCCCGTGACCTGCGGCCGGCCGGTGACGCTGTCGACGAACTGCATCACCCCCGTGCCGCTGTCGGGCCCCGCCACGCCCAGCGCCATGGCCTGCACGACGAGGCCCAGCCCGGCCTCGGCCGGCGCGCCCTTGGCCTGGCGCAACAGCCGCGCCGAGGTCCCCTCCCAGGCCCGCGCCATCGACCGCAGCACCTCGGCAAGCTGGCGGGCGGGGTCCTGGGGGAAGGGCTCGTCGGCTTCCTGCGCGTAGGTGTCCAACGCGCGGGCCAGGGTGACGGCGTCGGTGCTGTCCTCCTCGAACAGGTCGGGGTCGAGGCGGGCGACATGCACGGCATAGGTATGCACGAAGCGCAGGTAGAGCGCGGTGGCGGCGGCCTCGCCCTGCGCCTCGGCCAGCGCCGCATGGCGCGCGTCGTTCATGCCGATGTTCAGGATCGTGCCCGGCCCGCCCCAGTCGGGGTTTTCCGAGGAGGGACGGACGGACACCAGCTGGCCCTCGGCGAAGCGGGCCAGCATCGCGGCGGTGTCGGGCTGCCAGCCCTGGGCGATGGCATGGACCGTGGTGAAGGACAGGCCGAGGCTCATCGGCACCGGCAGGTTCAGACGCACCAGCCGCTGCAGGCATTTCGCCCGCCAGCCATGACTGTCCCGCCCGATCTTGGCGGTCGGGGTGATCTCGGCCCAGTCGGCGAAGCTCTGGTGTTGCTGCACTGCGGCATTCCTTTGCTTTGCAGCATACGCCAATGCAGGTTTGAGGCAAGCGGGGCCGCGTTCAGACCACCTCGCCGGCCGAAAGGCGGTCGAGGAGCGCGTCGGCCTCGGCCAGGACCGTGCTGCGCCGGTCTTCGGCCATCCGGTCCCAGGTGCGGTACATCTGGGCCATGCGCGGGTTGCGGGCGAAGCGGTCGCGGTGGCGGATCAGGAAATGCCAGTAGAGCAGGTTGAAGGGGCAGGCCTTCGGTCCGGTCTTGTCCTTCACCCGGTAATGGCAGGTGCGGCAATGATCGGACATCCGGTCGATATAGGCGCCGGAGGAGACATAGGGTTTGGAGCCCACCACGCCGCCGTCGGCGAACTGGGACATGCCGATGACATTGGGCGCCTCGACCCATTCATAGGCGTCGGCATAGACGGCGAGGTACCACTCATGCACCTCCCAGGGCTTCACCCCCGCCAGCAGCGCGAAATTGCCCGTGACCATCAGCCGCTGGATGTGGTGGGCATAGGCGTGCTCGCGGGTCTGGCCGATGGCGGCGGCCATGCAGGCCATGCGGGTCTCCGCGCCCCAGTACATCGGCGGCAGGCCGCGCTGGTGGTTGAGTGCGTTGCGGCGGGGATAGTCGGGGCCTTCGCGGAAATAGACACCGCGGATGAACTCGCGCCAGCCGAGGATCTGCCGGATGAACCCCTCGGCCGAGTTGATGGGGACGCGCCCGTCGCGCCAGGCCGCTTCGGCGGCCCGGCAGACCTCCAGGGGGGCCAGCAGGCCCGCGTTGAGATAGAGGCCGATGACGGCGTGGCTCAGGAACGCGTCGCCCTCCAGCATGGCATCCTGGTAGGGACCGAAGTCGGCCAGCCGGTGCTCGATGAAATGGGCCAACGCCTTGCGGGCGTCCGTGCGGGTCACCGCGAACCAGAAGGGGCGCAGGTCGCCGAAATTGTCCGGAAAGCGGTCCTCGACGAGGTCGAGGACCTCGCTGGTGATCCGGTCAGGCTCGAAGCGGGGCGGGCGGGCGCGGAACAGGTCGGGGGTGGCCCGTTCGCGGTTGTCGTGGTCGTAGTTCCACTGACCGCCGGCGGGCTGGTCGTCCTCCATCATGAGGCCATTCCTGCGCCGCATTTCACGGTAGAAGTATTCCATCCGGAGGGATTTGCGGCCCTCCGCCCAGGTTTCGAAGTCCCTGCGGGAGCACAGGAAGCGGTCGTCGGGCAGCAGGCAGACGGGCAGCGGGAGGTCCTGCAGGAGCTGGATCAGCCGCCATTCCCCGGGCTCGGTGGCGAGCACTTCGTGCGCGCCCGTCTCCTCGGCCCGGCGCAGCAGTTCGCCGGGGATGGAGCCGGCGTTGTCGGGGTCGTCGAGACGGGTGTAGGCGACGCGCCAGCCGCCCGCTTCCAGTTCGGCCGCGAAATGGCGCATCGCTGCGAAAAGGAAGGCGAGCTTCTTGGGGTGATGGGGGACATAGGCCGCCTCCTCGGCCACTTCGGCCATCACGACGGTGTCGCGGTCGCGGTCAGCCGCGCGCAGGGCGGCGACCGTGGGGGTCAATTGGTCGCAGAGGACCAGGATCAGACGCGCGGACCTCACCACGGGATTTCCTTGCCGGCCCAGTCGAAGAAGCGGCCCGTGTGGGCAGGCTCCAGCCTGTCGAGGACGCGCAGCAGGTTTGCCGCAGCCTCCGGAGGCTCCACCGCCGGGTGGCGGCCGAGGTAGCGACGGGTCAGCGGCGTGGCCACCGTGCCGGGGTGCAGCGCGACAACGACCGCCTCGCGGTGGGTGCGGCTGATCTCGATGGCGGCTGTATGCAGGTACTGGTTCAGCGCGGCCTTGGCGGCGCGATAGCCGTACCACCCCCCCGCGCGGTTGTCGCCGATGGAGCCCACCCGCGCCGACAGCGCCGCAAAGACCGACCGCCCCTCGCGCGGCATCAGCGCCAGCGCATGTTTCAGCACGATCGCAGGGCCTATGGCGTTGAGCGCGAATTGCGCGGCGAGGGTGGCAGGGTCGAGATCGCGCAGCGCCTTTTCCGGCCGCGCCCCCTCGATGCTGAGCCCGCCGGTGGCGACGAAGACAAGATCGAAAGGCCCTTCGAGCCGCCCAAGCGCATCGGCCACCCGCGCATCGTCGGTGACGTCGAGCCCGTCGCCCGAGCGCGACAGGCCGGTGACGTCATCGCCCCGCGCCGCCAGCGCTTCGGCCACCGCCGCCCCCACGCCGCCCGAGCTTCCGACCACCAGCGCGCGCATCCTGCCCCCTTTCGTTCCGAACCCTGGCGCGGGGACATAGCCTTGCGTACGCGGGGGCAAGCAAAAGGCCGAATTCGGCCGGGGCGCGGGCGCTATCCCTTGCCCTTGCGGCCGACCCGCACGCGGGTCTCGGCCTTCAGCGCGGCGGCCAGCGCGGCGAGGCGGGCCCCGGTCACCTCGCCCAGCAGAGGCTCGGCCTGGGGGGTGAGGACAAGCTCCAGCACGCCCTTCTTGGGGTAATATCTCAGCCGCCCTGCCGTGTCGGGCCCCACCATGGAGAACATCGCGCCAAACCGCATGGCCTTACCCAGAACCTCGGCCTGGGCACGCTCCGCCTCGGTCAGAAGGCCCTGCAAGGGGGCCATGCGGGCCATCACCGACTTGGCGTTGGAATAGCGGTGCATCAACGCAAGGCCGAGGAACACCCGCCCCTTGTGGTCGAGCCCGCCCAGATTTGCCCGGGTGGCGTTGTCGAAACAGGCCGCCGCGCGGTAGTCAGGGTGCGCGCGCCAGCTCACGTCATGCAGCAGGCAGGCCGCTTGCACCAACCGCAGCCTGGCCGCGGGCGCCTTGGAATAAAGCGGCCGGATGAAGTCATAGAGCTTCATCCCGAAGCCCGGCAGGCGGGCGGAGGCGGCCTCGGCATGGCGGCAGGCCTCGATCAGCGGGTCGCGGGCGCGCAGATCCTCAGGCATCTGTTCGTACAGAAGCCCCTCGCGCAGGCCATAGGCCGAGATGTGGATGGATTTCGGCCGGAACACCTTGAGCAGTTCGCGCAGCACCACGCCGGCCAGCGGCACCAGCTGGATGCGCTCGGACGAGATGCCGGTGCGGGCGCGCAACCCTTTCAGGTCGGACCGCGCCACCCAGTCGATGGTCTTTCGGATCGACTTGGGGGTCATTTCGTATTCGTGCAGCACGGTCAGCGGATAACCGCGGCGTTCCATGTCGAGCCGCGCCAGCGCCCGCCACGACCCGCCCACGAGGTAGAGCCGGGCATGTCCGGATCCAACCTCGCCCTTCAGCCCATCCAGCACGCCGCGCACATGCCTGCGCAGCCCCTTCTGGCCCCCCGCGAGCCCCTGCAGGCGGAACGGGCCCAGCGCCGAGGTCACCCGCGCGCCCACCGCGCCGCCCGAGATCACCGCAAGCTCCATCGACGACCCGCCGATGTCGCAGACCAGCCCCTCGGCCCCGGGCCAGCCCAGAAGCACACCCTGGGCCGACAGCCGGCCTTCCTCTCGCCCGTCGATGACGCGCAGGGCAAGGCCGGTGGTGGCTTCGACCTCTTCGAGGAACTCCGCGCCGTCCTCGGCCTCGCGCGCCGCGGCCGTGGCCACGGCCTCCAGCGCGGTCAACTCCATCCCCTCGGCCAGGGCGGCAAAGCGGCGCAACGCGGCCAGCGCGCGCACCCGGCCCTCCGGGTTCAAGCGCCCGGTCTGGACCATCCCGCGCCCCAGCCCGCACAGAACCTTCTCGTTGAAGAAATACGCAGGCGAGCGCGCCGCCCCGTCGAAGACCACCAGGCGGACCGAGTTCGACCCGACATCGATGACCCCCACCCGCGACACCGCACGGGCCGACGGGTCGTCGAGCAGCGGCCGACTCAGCAGTGCCGCCTCGTCCTGCGGTGCCTTGGGCGTCCCGTCCATCGGCATCCCCTCATGACTCGGGCGCGACTCTGGCCCGCCCCCGGACCGCCGTCAACCGAAGCGACTGGCCGACCCCGCGGACGGG
>SKMM01000108.1 GCA_007121055.1 Paracoccaceae bacterium
ACGCGCTGCGCGCCCGCATCGACCCGCCCGACCGGCGCTGTTTCGCGTTCTTCCACCCCGCCATGCCCGACGAGCCGCTGATCTTCGTGCAGGTGGCGCTGGTGAAGGGGCTGCCGGGCTCGGTGCAGGCGATCCTCGACCCCGACCGCCCCGTGCTCGACCCCGCCACGGCGGACACCGCCACCTTCTACTCCATCTCCAACTGCCAGGCGGGGCTCAAGGGCATCAGTTTCGGCAATTCGCTGATCAAGCATGTGGTCGAACTGCTGCGCCAGGAATTCCCGCATCTGAAGACCTTCGTCACCCTGTCGCCGATCCCCGGTCTGGCGCGCTGGCTGTCCGAGACCGGCGCCGCCCTGCCCACCGACCCGGCCGAGGCGCTGGCCCTGCGCCAGCAGGCCGCGCGCTATCTGCTGGAGGCCAAGCGCGGCGATGGCCGGCCGCGCGACCCGGTGGCGCGGTTCCACCTCAACAACGGGGCGCGGGTCTACGAGGTCCATGCCGGCGCCGACCTCTCGCCCCGCGGGCTGCGGCAGTCCTGCGGGGCCATGGTGAACTACCACTACGACCCCGAGACGGCCGAGGAAGCCCACGAGGAGTATGCCCGCAACGGCGCCGTGGCCGCGACCCGCGGGGTGCGCGGCCTCGCCCGCGCCGCCGTCGAGGCTGCCGCCCAGACCCGCGGCCAGACCCGCGCCCAAGCCCGCAAGGAAAGGCTCGCCGATGGCTAACCCGCTGTTCGACGCGCTGTTCGCCCCGCTGGAGGGGCGCACGCGTCCGCTGATGTACCTGCCCGGGGACGCCACCCTGTCGGGCGACGCGTTCCACGCCATGTGCCTGCGCGCGGCCGGGGCGCTGAAGGCCGCCGGGCTGAAGCCCGGCGACCGGGTGGCGGTGCAGGCCGCGAAATCGCCCCACATGCTGGCGGTCTATGGCGGCGCGGTGGCCGCGGGCGTGGTGTTCCTGCCGCTCAACACCGGCTACACCCCAGAGGAGATCGGCTATTTCCTCGAGGATTGCGGGGCGTCGCTGCTGCTCGCCGACCCCGCCCGCGCCGAGGCCCTCGGCCCCATGGCGCAGCGCTGCGGCGCGCGGCTGGAGACCGTCGCCCCTGACGGTACCGGAAGCTTCGACGCGCTGGCCGCCGCACAGCCCGCAGCCTTCGACGTGGCGGCGCGCGGGCCGGAGGATCTGGCCGCCCTTCTCTACACCTCCGGCACCACGGGCCGGTCCAAGGGCGCGATGCTGACGCAGGAGAACCTGCTGTCCAACGCCCGTGTGCTGACCGAGGAATGGCGCTTCACCGAAGGCGACGTGCTGCTGCACGCCCTGCCGGTGTTCCACACCCATGGGCTGTTCGTGGCCACCAACATCACGCTTCTGGCGGGCGGTGCGATGATCTTCCTGCCGGGCTTCGACCTCGACGCGATGATCGGCTGGATGCCGAAGGCGACCGCGATGATGGGCGTGCCCACCTTCTACACCCGCCTGCTGGACGACCCCCGCCTGACCCATGAACTGACCGGCCACATGCGCCTCTTCGTCTCCGGCTCCGCGCCCCTGCTGGCCGAGACCCACATGGCGTGGGAGGCGCGCACCGGCCACCGCATCCTCGAACGCTACGGCATGACCGAGACCAACATGATCACCTCCAACCCCCATGACGGGGCGCGCAAGGCCGGGACCGTCGGCTTCGCCCTGCCGGGGGTGGAGCTGCGCATCGCCGACCCCGCCACCGGCGCGCCGCTGCCCGCGGGCGAGACCGGCATGATCGAGGTGCGCGGCCCCAATGTCTTCAAGGGCTACTGGAACATGCCCGAGAAGACCGCCGAGGAGTTCCGCGAGGACGGCTTCTTCATCACCGGCGATCTGGGGCGGATCGACGAGGACGGCTACCTCTCCATCGTCGGCCGCCAGAAGGATCTGATCATCACCGGCGGCTACAACGTCTACCCCAAGGAGATCGAGCAGATGCTCGACGACGCCCCCGGCGTCCGCGAAAGCGCCGTGATCGGCGTGCCCCACCCGGATTTCGGCGAGGCGGTGCTCGCCGTCCTCGTCCCCGAACCCGGCGCCAGCCCCGACCCCGTGGCCATCGCCGCCGGCCTGCAGGGCCGCATCGCCCGCTTCAAACAGCCCAAGGCGATCCTGCTGATCGACAGCCTGCCCCGCAACACCATGGGCAAGGTCCAGAAGAACCTGCTGCGCGCGCAGTTCTCGGACCATTTCGCCGCCCCGCAGGCGAGGGCGAGCCGCTCCAACGGCGGCTGACCCCACTGCCCTGCCCTGCCAGCCCGGACGCCCCTTCCCGATCGCGCGTCCCTGATCCATCCTGATGGGCGACGCCGCAGCCTGACCGGAGGGGCCGACATCGAACCCGATCGCGCGCGCAGGTTCTGGGACCGGATCGCCGAGCGTTATGCCGCGCGTCCGCTCAAGGACGTGCCGGCCTATGAGGCGATGCTCGCCGCGACGGCGGCACAGCTCACGCCCGGGGACCGGGTGCTCGAGATCGGCTGCGGCACCGGCGGCACGGCGATCCGCCTCGCCCCGCAGGTCGGCACCTGGCTTGCCACGGATTTCTCGGCCGAGATGGTGCGCATCGCGCGCGCCAAGCCCGCGGGCGGAAACGTGACCTTCGAGGTGGCGGACGCGGCGGACGCCCTGCGCCGCGGCCCCTTCGACGCGATCTGCGCCTTCAACGTGCTGCATCTGGTGGAGGACCTGCCGGGGACGCTCGGGCTCATCCACGACAGCCTGCACCCCGGGGGACAGCTGATCGCCAGGGTCTGGTGCTTTGCCGAGGTCCCGGCCTGGGTGCGCGCGCTGTTTCCCGTGCTGCGGCTGCTAGGCCTGTTTCCCGTCGCGCAGATGTTGACCGCCGACGGGCTGCGGCAGGCCCTGCGGACGGCCGGCTTCGAGATCGTGGAGGAGCGCGTGTTCGGCACACGCCTGCAGAACCCCTTCCTCGTCGCTCGCCGCCCGCGACCTTGAGGGGTGGCCAAAATCCGTCCGTTCACGGCCGCTCACGACCCCTCACATCCCTGCGCCGTCCGCTTGCCCGACTCGAAACCCCGCTGGATACACAACGGTATACAGACATCGGGGAGGAGCCTGGTATGGGGGGAAAGCACAGCCTGGGGATGAGCCGGCGCGGGTTCATGACCATGGCCACCGGCGGCGCGGTGGCGCTGGCTGCCAGCGGGGGGCAGAGCGCGGCGCAGCCGGTGCGCAGCAACGCGCGCATCGTGATCATGGGCGCAGGCGCGGGCGGCGCCTCCATGGCCAACCGGCTGGTGCGGCGGCTGGAGGGCGCGCAGATCACCGTCATCGACGGGCGGGCGGAGCACTGGTACCAGCCGGGCTTCACGCTGATCGGCGCGGGCCTGCGCCCCGCGGGCTATGCCGTCACGAAAACCACCGACTGGCTGCCGCAGGGCATCGACTTCATCGCCGACTATGTGACCGAGATCGATCCGGACGCCCATCGCGTCACCACCCGCGGCGGACAGCGCATCGACTACGACTACCTGATCGTGGCCAGCGGCACGGTGCTGGACTGGGACGCCATCGAGGGCTTCGACATGGCGCTCGTGGGCCCCGAGCACGGCATCAGCGCCCATTACGCCAGCCCCGAGATCGCCGAACTGAGTGCCCGGGCACTGGACCGCTTCACCGATATGGGCGGCGTGGGCCTGTTCGGCCGGCCGGCGACCGAGCTGAAATGTGCAGGCGCCCCGGTCAAGATGTGCTTCCTCGCCGAGGACATGGCCGACCGCAAGGGCACCCGCGAGCGCGCGCAGTTCATCTTCAACGCCCAGACCGACAATCTGTTCGGCCTCGGCGTGGTGCACCACCGCGTGCGCCAGTTCATGGAGGAGCGCGACATCGGCTATCGCTTCAGCCATGTGCTGAAGGCCATCGACCCCGCCACCAAGGTCGCCACCTTCGCCACCCCGCAGGGCGACGTGCGCACCGACTATGACTTCATCAACGTCGTGCCGCCGCAGCGGGCCGCCCCCGCGATCCGCGAGGCGGGGCTGTCGGACCCCGAGCGCTGGGTCGACCAGGGCTGGCTGCATGTCGACCGCAACACGCTGCGGCACATGCGCTACCCCAACATCTTCGGGCTGGGCGACATCAACGGCGTGCCCCGGGGCAAGACCGCGGCCTCGGTCAAGTGGCACCTGCCGGTGGTGGAGGATCACCTGATCGCCGACATGCAGGGGCTGGAGGGAACACGGCAGTTCTGCGGATACACCTCCTGCCCGCTGATCACCCGCGTGGGCCGGGCCCTGCTGGTGGAGTTCAACTTCACCGAAAACCTCCACCAGTCCTTCCCCGGCATCGTCTCGCCGCTGGAGGAGCTGTGGATTTCCTGGGCGATGAAGGTGTTCGCGCTGCGCCCGACCTAAAACGCCATGCTGCGCGGCCTGGCCTGAGCCCGAGGGAGGAGTATCGACATGGACATGCAGGAGTTCACCCTCGGCGTGATGATCGCCGTGTTCGAGGAGATGTTTGGCCGCACGCTGTTCTGGACCATGACCGGGGTCGCCGCGGCCATCACCGCGGCCTGGATCTTCGTGCTGATCCGCGACCGCCATGTGTCCTGGCGCAAGTTCCTGCTGGCGCAGCTGTCGATGCCGGTGGGGGCGGTGGCGGCGGTGTGGTTCGTGCTGGCGCGCACCGGGTCGGGGCTGCGCCACATGGGCGGGCCCATCGACTGGCTGGTGATGCTGGGGGTTGCCGCCGCGGGCGCGGTCGGCCTCGCGCTGCTCGTCTACGTGGTGCAGTCGCTGATCTGGCGGCCGCGGGCCAGCGCGCCGCAGCGGGCCCCCACCGCGCCCGGCAAGGAGACGCGGACGCAGGTCCTCACCGGCGCCTGAGGCCTCCCGGCCCCGGAGGCGCGGCGCCCCCCGTGCCCCCGGGACCCCTGAACGGCGGGAGGAGGGGTCCGACGCCATGGGCGGGACGGGTCTCCCGCCCCCCTTCGCCACCGCGCAACCTGCATCTGCGTTGCGACATTCCTTCGCGCTGCCCTGCCGGGCGCCCCTTGCTATGGCTGCCGCCGCGCGTCCATCCCGAGGAGACATCCGTGACCACCTGCCCCGCATCCGTCTGGCCCGCTCCCCACCGCGGGGTGCGGCCATGCTGAGCCCCGACCAGACCCCGCAGCCGGCGCCCGACCTTCCCTCCACCGACCTGCCGCCCGAAGAGGCGCTGGCCCAGCTCAAGGCCCAGCTTCAGTTGCTGGAGGAACGGGCGCGCGCCAAGGTCGTGGCCCGCCCGCTGCGGGGGCTCGTCAGGCTCGCCAACGCCGACGCGCAGCGCATCGGCCGCGGAGGGCTGCGCGGCGCCGTGCTGCTGGGCATTGCGGCGGTGGCCGGGATGACGGCCTATGTCTGCGCTGTGGTGGCGGCGGTGATCTGGCTTGGGCGCCTGATCGACCCGGTGCTGGCCACCGCCCTGGTCGCGCTGGCCTTCGGCGCGCTGACCGTCACGGCATTGGGGCTGGCGGCCGCGGTCTATCGGCGCGAGCGCCGCTGGCTGGGCGCCCGCGCCGTGATCTACCAGGACGCCGGCACGGTCCTGCTGCGCGCGGTCCTCGGACCCCGGCTCATGGCCCTCGTCACCGCCATGGGCGAACCCGGCCCCCGCGAAGACCCCCCTGCCCCGCCGCAGCCCGACCGCCCGTGATCCTTCCGCCCGCGGGGGCGCGAACCACCTGCCCTGTCCGCGCTCCCCGCGGCGCGCTTCGCCCCCGGGGCCCGCGCTGTTGAATGTCACTGAGACCTGACCCATGTGGAGCCTTGCCCCTGACGGAGTTCGCCGGGGGTTATCAGATTGATCGGCATGGGGTTTTTGAGCGTCGTTCGGTCGTGCCCCGAAAGCTGTGGAAATTCCCTGGCGGCACGCTCCGGGCATGTGAAGGTTCGGGGTCTCAGGCGGCGCGGTCAAGGGGCATCGGCGCTATGGGCTGAGAGAGGGTCTCCCAGCCGTCGACCTTTCGCATCCGGATCTGGCCGGACGCGAGCAACGGCTGGGGCGGCATGGGCACGGTCTCGGCGCAAGGCAGCCGGTCTGGGTCTTGACGCGGCGGCGGAATTCCTCGTTCAGGCGCTTGACGGCGTTGGTGGCCCGGGCCGATTGCCACTGCGATGGATCCAGGCGGATGAAGGCGAAGAGCCGCGCCCGGCTTCTTCGAAGCTGTCGGCCACGGCCCGGCCCTTGAGCCGCCACGTGCGCAGCTGCGGAGGATAAGGAAACGGTCGAGTGGACCGTATCCCCGCGGCAGGCCTTGCGGCGGCGCGCCACCCCGGCCGCGGTGTCGGCGTGAATCCTGTGTCCACAGTCCTCGGTGACCCCGCCCTGCAAGTGCTTCTGGGCGTGCGCCAGGAGGTTGCGGTTCTTGTGAACCGTGCAGCGCTGCTTCGGCAGATCGTCGCCCCACATCACTACCAGCGCGGCCTCCAGCCCCGGGGCGCCGTCGACGATCACGAAGTCGGGCCGCTTCAGGCTTGGGCATCAAAATCCAGGAACTGACGCCAGGCGGCCGTGCTCTCGCCGCCCATGTTCCTGATGAACAGCAGGCCCTGTCTCGCCGTCGCGCCGCTCGCCGAGGCCGGCCAGCACCGAGATGTTCGTGGCCTTGCGGTCCAGCCGGGGCCTGATCACAGGGCCATCGAGGGCACGCCGTGGGGCGCCATTGATGGGATGGACGGCTCCCGCTCCCGGCATCGCGATGTGACTGCGCGGTTCCTGGCCATGACGCGCCACTACCTCTTTGAGCCCGACTTCTGCAACCCGGCGGCGGGCAGGGACAGCGCCTGTGGGCGCCACCGGTTCAAGCCCGCGGGCACAGGGTCAGGTCGAGAAGAACCTGCGCGACGCGCGTCGTCATGCTGCAAGCATGCCTGCGGCATGACGTCGAACCGGCACGCAGCCCGGCCGCGCACCCGAGTTCCACCACCGCCGGGGTTCCGCGCGCCGAGGCCACCCGCGCCAGTCCTGCACAGCATCGGTTCAGGCGACCAGTCAATGGCGAAGTCCAGGACACTCTAGCCGCGGGCCCGACCGGGATCAAAACGCGCCACTTCTTGGGCTTATTTCTTTTTATGTGCGTTTATTTACCATTTTGCGCATCAGTGACCCATCTCACCCGACACCTCCTGTCCCAGCCCCCGCCGATGCCCCAAGACCGCAGGCCGCCCCCTCGCCCGGCCCCGTGCAGCGCCTGCGCACCAAGCGCTGCACACTCAGGCGCTCCTCTGAAAACCCTATTGCCTGAGCCCACAAACGGTCGTTTCAAGACGATAATTTAAACTGTAATCCCCCTGCCCGCCGGCCCCCTCATGGCCATCTCCCGCAAAGCGCGCTAACGCTCACCCTTGTCCCGGGCGATCCGATGCCAGGGCGGCAAGGGGGATGCATGGCACACCAGGCGGTGTTCGACGGGCACAACGATGTGCTGCTGAAGCTCTGGGAGTCGGGCGACCGTTGCGGAGCGGGGTTCTTCGACGGGCTGCCCGGCCACCTCGACCTCGCGAAGTGCCGCGAGGGCGGCATGTCGGGCGGCCTCTTCGCCGTCTGGGTGCGCGGGCCCGCCAGCCCGGACGAGGACGACCCCGCCCCTGTCTTCCCGCCGCTCGACCCCGACCACGCGCGTACGGTCACCCTGCAGATGGCCGCGGTCCTGCTGCGCATGGCGCAGGCCCGCCCCGACGCGCTGCGCATCTGTACCGACACCGCACAGATCGGCGAAGCCGAGGCCGACGGTGCGCTGGCGGTCGTGATGCACCTCGAGGGCGCCGAGGGTATCGGCCCCGACCTCGACGAGCTGCATGTCCTGCACGCCGCCGGCCTGCGCTCGCTCGGCCCTGTCTGGTCGCGCGACAACATCTTCGGCCATGGGGTACCGTTCCGCTTCCCCGCCTCGCCCGACACCGGGCCGGGCCTGACTGATGCGGGCCGCCGCCTGGTGCAGGAGGCCGAGCGGCTTGGCATGGTCATCGACCTCAGCCACATCTCCGAACGGGGCTTCGACGACGTGGCCCGCCTGACCCATGGCCCGCTGGTGGCCAGCCACTCCGGCGTGCACGCGCTCTGCCCCACCAGCCGGAACCTCACCGACCGGCAGCTCGACATGATCGCCGAGCGTGGCGGGCTGGTGGGCCTCAACCTCGCCGTGCAGTTCCTGCGGGCGGACGGGGCGCGCGACGGGGCCACGCAGCTGGCGGATGTGCTGCGCCACCTCGACCACCTGATCGCCCGGCTCGGCGAAGGCGGCGTGGCCCTCGGCTCGGACTTCGACGGCGCCGTGGTGCCGCAGGAGATCGGGTCGGCCGCCGGCCTGCCCGCCCTGGTCGCCGCGATGCGCGCGGCGGGCTACGGGGACCGGCTGGTGGCCCGCATCTGCCACGACAACTGGCTGGACCTGCTGCGCCGCGTCCTCGCCTGACGCCCCTCAGCCCGTCAGGACCGCCACGAGGATGGCGATGGCCACGGTGTTGAGGATGTGCAGCACCTGCTCGATGTTCTGCAAACTCTCGTGCCGGCGGCGGGCAAGCCACGCCTCCGCGCTGGCGGCCTCGCCCCAGCGGGCCAGCGCTTCGCGGTCGGCCTTCCGCTTGGCGCGGAACTCCAGCACGTTCAGTGCCACCAGAACCGCCACCGCGCCGAGGATCAGCGCGGGTCGCAACCATCCCTCCATGAACCCCTCCCGGTCAGACCGACCTACCCTACCCGGCCCCGCCGCGCCCGGAAATTGCCAATTGGCAATTTCTGACGATCAAAGCGGATTGGCCTCGGCAAACTTGCGGAAGAACGCGAGGAAAGCCCGGTCCGGATCGTCCGCCGCCGGCTTGCCGGCCGCCCATGACCGCCACTCGGACTCGATCTGGTAGATGTCGTAGCCCGGATGCCGCAGCCGCGCGGTCTCGTAGGTCTCGGTCCGCAGCGGCACCCCCATCCGGTCGAGCCAGCCGGGCCGCGGGCGCAGCCCCGCCTCCGCCAGCTCCTCGGCGCGCCCCTCGGCCCGTGGCCGCCGACCCACGCGGGAGAACTGCAGCGCCCGGTCCGCGGCCGCCGTGGCATCCCCGTCCTTGCGCCACCAGCGCAGCTCCACATGGGTCACGGCGCGGCCGGTCTTGATCGGCTCCACCTCCACCACGTAATCCGACAGCGCCGAGACCTCGGCCACCGCCGGGTCGATCGCCCGCAGCCGCAGGTTCGACCACGACGTCAGCTTGCCCCGTGGCACCCCGAGGATGCCGCGCAGGCTGTCGAGGCTGAGGCGTTCGGACGCCTTCCAGCGCAGGTTGCCGCGCTTCTGCACCATCTCATAGAGGGTCAGCGCGTATTTCGAGGACAGCGCGAACATCACCTCGCGCTGCAACCGGGCAAAGACGGTGGAATCCCCGATGATCCGCCGCAGCCGCGCTGGGATCTCGTATTCGATCAGCCCGTTGGCCTTCAGCGCCTCGAGGTTCCCGCCCAGCAATTGCACCCGCTCCACCGCCGCCTCGCCGTCACGCGTGACCGCCACCTTGACGATGGCCGACATCAGCCGCTCCAGGCTCTCGCCCAGCCGGTCGTTCGAGTTGTGCGAGCCCCGCAGGGCCGCCTTGGCGATGACATGGGTCACCGGCTTGTCGATCGCGTCCCAGGCGTTCTCCAGAAGAAGGTTGTAGATGCGCCGGTCGTTGAGCGTCAGCGGCGTGACCTCGATCAGGTCCACCAGTTCGCCCGGCTTCACCAGGCTTTCGGCATTGGGGCGGGCCTCGACGGTGCGCAGGGGGGTCCGGAGGGGTTTGGCCATGGCGTGCCTTACGTTCCAAGTCTTACAAAGGTAGCGGATGCGACGTATGCCCACAAGGGCCTCG
The DNA here is from genome assembly GCA_007121055.1 of Paracoccaceae bacterium. Classification (GTDB taxonomy): domain Bacteria; phylum Pseudomonadota; class Alphaproteobacteria; order Rhodobacterales; family Rhodobacteraceae; genus Rhodobaculum. The sequence goes on from SKMM01000108.1 coordinate 9,882, forward strand.
CCGAGTCTGCACCCGATCCGTAAGTCTTGCGTAACCCGACCGCACGGTGGCCCCACGCAACAGCTTGACAGCGTTCCGATTTCCCGGCGGCGCCTCGGTGCCCCCAGCCCCCACCCGACATGTAAGCGCCCGAGGCCACCCGATTCGTAGCCCCAGTCGGCCCGATTCGTAAGCCGCCATCACCCGGGACGTAAGCCGTCCTCACCCGGAAGGTAAGCGGTGGGGGCAGTTTCCGCTTCGGCATCAAGGGGATGGCAACCGCTGAATCAATGAACTTCATGAATCGGAACCAAGGCGGTTTGATTTGGCGGTATCGGGTGAGAGCATGACTGGCAGCGGCGCGGGGAATCCTTACGATTCGGGATGGGGCAGGGGAGCAGCGAGCGCGACCCGGGGGCCACAGGCTGGAAACTCCGCACCTCGGGCGGGCTTGCCGTAGGTTCGGTAATCCGGCAGGGTATCGGTAAAATTCCGAACCCCGGAGCCCGCCATGGATGACCTCCCCTCGAGCGCCCTGCCACCCGTGGCCCTCGAGGAGCTGGGGGCACTCAGCCGACGCGCGGGGCTGGTGATCGAACGGCTGCGCGAACGGGTCTTCGCCCCCGGCGGCCAGAAGCGGCTGGGCCTGACCTTCAACGTCCGCACCGCCGCCGAGATGGTGGGCCGCACCGAGAAGTCGATCCGCGAGGCCGAGGCCGACGGCCGCCTGCCCACCCCGGAGAAGGACCCCGCCACCGGCCGACGGGTGGGCTACAGCCTCGCCGACGTCAACCGGATGCGGCAGGTCTTCGGCACCGCCCCGCACCGCGCCGACAGCGACCCGCCGCTCGTGCTGGCGGTGCAGAACTTCAAGGGCGGCGTGGGAAAATCCACCGTGGCCTGCCATCTGGCGCAGTACTTCGCGTTGAAGGGATACCGCGTCTGCGTGATCGACTGCGACAGCCAGGCCAGCACCACCGCCATCTTCGGCTTCAACCCCGACATCGACGTGAACGAGGAGGAAGACACGCTCTATCCCTTCTTCCGACACGGCGGGCCGCCCAGCCTGCGCTATGCCCTGCGCGCCACCTGCTGGCCCGGGATCGCGCTGATCCCGGCCAATCTGGGCCTCTATGACGCCGAATACGAATTCGCCGCCCGGATGGCGCGCGAGCCGGTGTTCCTGCTCGACCGGTTGCGCGAGGGGGTGGCGACGATCTCGGAGGCGTTCGACGTGGTGCTGCTGGACCCGCCGCCGGCGCTGGGGATGCTGTCGCTGTCGGTGCTGCGGGCGGCCAATGCCCTGCTGATCCCGACGCCGCCGTCGAACATCGACTTCGCCTCGACCGCGCATTTCCTGCGGATGCTCGACAGCACGCTGGCGGAGCTGGCCGCCCATGGCGGGGCGCGGGACTATGCGTTCGTGAAAATCCTGGCGACCAAGATGGACGACCAGAAATCGGCCCATCAGGCGATCAAGCGGATGATGGACGCGGTCTTTCCCCAGGACATGCTGGGGGCGGTGCTGAAGGACTCGGCCGAGATCGACAACGCCACAACGAACCTCGCCACGGTCTATGAGCTGACCGGGGCGGCCGCGCGGACCGAGACGCACCGCCGCTGCCGGGCCTATCTGGACGCGGTGGGCCGCGAGGTGGAGCTGCTGGCGCGCAAGACCTGGCCCAGCCACCACCGCGCCCTGCGCAAGGAGGGGATGCTGTGAGCAAGCGCCACGACGCGATCTTCGACGATGTGCTCAAGGGTCTGGACGGGACCGACCCGCCCGCCGAACGCGGCGGCACGCGGTTCCTGCGCCGCACCAACGCGCTGGCCGAGGCGGGCAACCGCGAGGAGAAGACCCTCCTTTGGGTGGACCCCGAGGAGTGCGTGATGTGGGAAGGGCACAACCGTGCCTACGGGCTGCTGACCGAGGAGAACTGCCGCGACCTGATCGATTCGATCCGCGCCCAGGGCCGGCAGGAGTTCCCCGCCATCGTGCGCCGCCGGGCGGACGGCGCGTCCTATGAGGTGATCTGCGGCGCGCGCCGGCATTTCGCCGTCTCCTGGCTGCGGGCCAACAACTACCCCCAGTTCCGCTATCTGATCGAACTGCGCGACCTGACCGACGAGGAGGCATTCCGCCTCGCGGATCTGGAGAACCGTGACCGGGCCGACCTGTCCGACCTGGAGCGGGCGCGCGACTATGCCCGCGCGCTCAAGCTCTATTACGGCGGCAAGCAGAAGGTGATGGCCGCGCGGATGGAGGTCTCGGAGGCGTGGCTGTCGCGCTATCTGGCGCTCGCCAGGCTGCCCGAGGCGATCGTCGAGGCGTTCCCGAGCCCGCATGACCTGCGCGAGCTGCATGCGCGGCGGCTGCGGCCGGCGCTGGCCGACCGCGAGGCGCGGGCGCGGCTGCTGGCCGAGGCCGAGGCGATCACGATCGAGCGGCAGGGAGGGCAGGGGGCTCCGGCACCCGTGGTGCTGGCGCGGCTGTTCGCCGCCGCCGCCGGCCCGAAGCCCGAGCGCGACCGGCTGGTGCTGCGCCGCAACATCCACGAATCCGGCGTCGAGGTCCGCACCCGCGGCCGCCGCACACAGTTCGAATTCGACCGCGCGCTGTCGGACGAGGCCCTGCGCGCGGCGCTGGAGCAGTTCCTGGATCTGCGCCGCGAGGAGGGCTGAGCCCCCGGAATTGCCAATTGGCAAGTTCCGCGCAGCCGACGGTCGCGAGATCGCCCTTGCACGTCGCGTTGGTTTCGGCTGCGCTATTGCCCGTGGGCGCAGCAGCCCGGACGCCGGTAGGGCAGGGGTTGACGGGCCGGGCGGGCTGAGGCCGGGTAGGGCCTCGGATCGCAGCAAGGGGATGGCCATGATCGACGCGACGCCGGGGCAGGGGCCTGCGCGGGACAGGGGGGTCGGCGCCCCGGGCGCGGCCGGGGCTGTCGCAGCAGGCGTCACCGCGGAAGGGCCGACCGATGCGGGGCCGGGGCTGCGCGACATCGTGGGGGCCGAGCGGGTGATGGGCGTGGCCTACACCCCCGAGGAACGCGCGCAGATGCTCGGCACCCTGGAGGGGCAGATCGCACAGGCGCGGGCGCGGCGGGCGCTGGCGATGCCCAACGACCTGCCCATGGCCACGCGCTTCGACCCGCGGCTGCCGGGGTTCCGCCCGCCCGCCGCGCCGGGCCGCGTGGCCTGGTCGCAGGCCGATCCGGGGCCGCTGCCCGCCAGCGATACCGACATCGCCTTTGCCCCGGTGGCGCATCTGGCGCGCTGGATCGCCTCGGGGCAGCTCAGCAGCCGGCGGCTGACCGAGATCTACCTCGCCCGCATCGACCGGCTGGCGCCGCAGCTGTGCTGCTTTGCCACCGTCACCCCCGACCTCGCCCGGGCCGAGGCCGAGGCCG
>SKMM01000300.1 GCA_007121055.1 Paracoccaceae bacterium
AAGGCCTGCGCCGCCCGAGGCGGGCACCTCGCCCCCGCGGCCGGCGGTGGCGTCGGCCGCGGCACGGGCGATCTGAGCGCGGCGTTCTGGATCGGTCAGGTCGGTCATGGCAGAGGCCCCCGGGGTCGGTCGCGCAGGATCACAGCTGGAAGGCGCGCTTGCGGAAGCGCTGGCGGATCAGCTCGGCGATGGTGTTGATGAAGAAGGTCATCAGGAACAGCGTCAGCGCCGCCAGGAACAGCACCCGGAAATTGGTGCTGTCGCGCACCGCCTCGGGCAGTTCGATGGCGATGTTGGCCGAGAGCGTGCGCAGGCCCGAGAAGATGTTGAGCTCCATGATCGGCGTGTTGCCCGCGGCCATCACCACGATCATGGTCTCGCCCACCGCCCGGCCGAAGCCCATCATCATGGCCGAGAACACCCCCGAGGCGGCGGTCGGCAGCACCACCCACATCGCGGTCTGCCAGGGTGTGGCCCCGGTCGCGAGCGAGCCCGCCCGCAGGTGCCCGGGCACGGAATTCAGCGCGTCCTCGGTCAAGGTGTAGATGTTGGGGATCACCGCGAAGGCCATGACAAAGCCCACCACCAGCGCGTTCCGCTGCTGGTAGCTGTCGACCAGGTTGCCGCGCGGGTCATAGCCCACGGCCGTCAGGATCGAGGCCACGGCATAGCTGAGCATCATGGCGGCCATCAGCAGCACCAGCCAGCGCAGCGCATCCAGCCGCCCGGCCTCGTGCCGCGCCATGGAGCGCATCCGCCCGCGCCACATCTCGCCCATCGACCGCCGAAACCCCCAGGCGACGGTCATGTACGACAGGGGCAGCAGGATCATGAACATGAAGGGGGTGCCGGTGCCGATCCGACCCGTCGTCCATTGCCGGAAGTCGCCGTAGAACAGCACATCCTCGAACCAGGGCCCCGCGCGGTAGGCAAGCCAGGCCGTTACCATGATGGCGACCGCCATCAGCGCGAATTTCGGCAGCCCGTCATAGCGCAGCACCACCGCCGGCGGCAGCGTCTGCCAGGCAAAGGCCCCCAGCATCAGCCCCAGCGGCACCGCGATGAAGCCCAGAAGCACCGCCGCGATCCACTCCTCGACGAAGGGCGCCAGCACCAGGGCCGCGATGAAGCCCAGCACCACGGTGGGCAGCGCCTCCATCATCTCCATCATCGGCTTGACCGTGGACCGCACCCGGCCGGCCACGAACTCCGAGGTGTAGACCGCCGCCATCAGCGCGATGGGGGCCGCAAATATCATGGCGTAGAAGGCGGCCTTCATGGTGCCGAAGATCAGCGGCACCAGCGAATACTTGGGCTCCACCGTGTCCACCGCGGCGGTGGACTGCCAGATGAATTCGGGGCGGTCATAGCCCTCGTACCAGACCCGGCCGAACAGCACGCCCAGCGTGACCTCGGGATGGGCGTTGCGATACTGCCAGGCCTCGAACTCGCCCCCCTCGGACACCAGCATCACGCCGTTGGAACGCGGAAAGATCATGCCCGAGGATTGCGTGGTCACGTCGCCCGACCGGGCGAAGCGGAAGAGCACCTGGTCCGAGGTCGAGTGGTAGACCCAGACGTTGCCCTCAGCGTCGGTGGCCGAGAATTCCTTGTGCCGCTGCGCCTCGGACAGGTCCACCACCGCGGCGGGCATGGGCGCGTGCGTGCGCGCGCGCACCATTTCCCAGCCATCGGCGGTGTCCGCCCCGGTCTGGAGGCGGAAATAGACGTCGATGCTGCCGTCCTCGCTGCCGACCACCAGCGCCTGTTCGCCCGACAGGAAGGTCATGGCGGTGACGGCCACCCCCTCCTCGCCCACCCGGCGGCGCTCGGCCAGCACGGGGCTGTCGAAATTGCGCAGGTCATAGCGAATCACCACCCCGTCGTCGGTGGCGACGAAGACCCGGTCCGCACCCCCCGACAGCAGGATGCCGGTCACCGACACGCCGTCCGGCAGGCCCAGATCGGGTAGCTCCACGGTGTTGGTGGTCACGGTCTCGGCGCCAGTCATCATGTTGACCTGCACCCTGGAGCGGCTGACGCGCACCACCGCGTCCGCATCCACCGTGGCGAAGGACCGCGTCGGCCGGTCGCGCGTCCCGCCCACGCGGTAGTCGATGGCGATGATCGGCACCTCCGAGACCTGCTCGGCCGCGCCCAACGCGGTCTCCGCCACCAGCGTACGGAAATCGCCCGTGCCCACCTCGGTGAAGACGCGGTTGCCCAGCACCCGGTCGCGCTCGTCGATGAACTGCGCCTCGGCCGGCAGGTTGCGCCGGGCGGTGCTGGTGCTCGCAAACCCGACATCGGCGAAGCGCACCGTGCCGTCGTCGAAGCCGAAGGCGATCCGGTCGCGGCCCAGTGTACCGGCCACCGAGGTCACCTCGGCGCCTTCGAAATCGAACTGGTCGCGGGCGATCTCGGTGCCCGTGGGGATGTGGAAGGTGAGCACCCGCCCCTCGGCCCCGACCACAGTTCCCAGCGTCTGAAACTCGTCGCCGTTGACCCAGATCACCGCCTGTTCGGTGTCGAGCTGATAGCGCACCGAGCCCAGGAATTCCCCCTGCCCCAGCATCGGCAGGACCACGCGGAACAGGAACACCATGATCCCCAGCACCGCGACGATGACCATCAGCCCGCCCACGGTGATGACCCAGCGCGCGACGGTCTCGCCCAGCCTGACGCTGGCGCGCGTCTCCATGCTGCGCTGGCGCAGCCGTGCGGCGATGGCCTCCGAGGACTGCTGCGACCGCAGCTCGGTGCTGTGGTCGTCGGAATGGGGGGTGTCCGCCATCGAAGGCTCCCGTGGCGCAAGAACAAAGGGGCCGGGGCGACCGGCGGCCGCCCCGACCCGTGACCGAAAGGGTCAGTCCAGCAGCCCGAAGGCGCGCAGGTCCTGCTCGGCGATGGCGTTCACGACCGGAAAGAAGCCGGCGCGGACCACGTCCTGCTGGCCTTCGCGGCTGTAGACGTAGCGCACGAACTCGGCCCGCAGCGGCTCCATCTCGGCGTTGGGGTCCACGTTCATGTAGACGAACAGGAACCGCGCCAGCGGATAGTCGCCCGCGGAGGCCGCCTCGGCGGTGGGCGCGAAGCACTCGCCCCCCGTCTCCATCGACAGGGGCACGGCGCGGACGTCGGCGGTGGCATAGCCGATGCCCGAATAGCCGATGCCGTTGACGTCCGAGGCCACGCCCTGGATCACCGTGGACGAGCCCGGCTGCTCGCGCACCTCGGGGCTGAAGTCGCCGCTGAACAGCGCCACCTCACGGAAGAAGCCGAAGGTGCCCGAGGCCGAGTTGCGGCCGTACATGGCGATGGGGCGGTTCTCCCACTCGCCGGTCAGGCCCAGCTCGCCCCAGGTCGTGATGGCCTCGTCGGCGCCCCCGTTGCGCGTGGACGAGAAGATCGCGTCCACCTGCTGCAGGCTGAGGCACTCGATCGGGTTGTCCTGGTGCACGAAGACGCCGATGCCGTCGATGGCGCCGCGCATCGGAATCGGTTCATAGCCGAATCGGGCCTCGAACTGCTCGATCTCGGTGCCGCGCATGGCCCGCGACATCGGACCGAACTGGGCGGTGCCCTCGATCAGGGCGGGCGGCGCGGTGCCCGAGCCGGCGCCCTGGATCTGGATCGCGACGTTGGGATAGAAGCTGCGGAAGCCTTCGGACCACAGCGTCATCAGGTTGTTGAGCGTGTCCGAGCCGATGGACACGAGGTTGC
>SKMM01000255.1 GCA_007121055.1 Paracoccaceae bacterium
GCCTTTCGACCGCCGCCTGATGGGTGTGGTGGCCACGGCCGTGGCGCGGGCGGCCATGGACTCGGGCGTCGCCGCGCGCCCCATCGCGGATCTGGAGGCCTACAAGGCCGGGCTCGACGCGTCGGTCTACCGCTCGGCGCTGATCATGCGCCCGGTGTTCGAGGCTGCCCGCACCGCCGCCCGCCGCGTGGTGTTCGCCGAGGGCGAGGACGAACGCGTGTTGCGCGCCGCCGCAGCCATCCTCGAGGAAACCCCCGAGCAGCCAATCCTGATCGGGCGACCGGAGGTGGTGGAACGCCGCTGCGAACGTGCCGGCCTGCCGATCCGCCCGGGCCGCGACTTCGACATCGTGAACCCCGAGAACGATCCGCGGTATCGCGAATACTGGGAGACCTACCACAGCCTCATGGCCCGCCGCGGCGTCACCCCCGACATCGCCCGCGCCATCCTGCGCACCAACACCACCGCCATCGGCGCCATCATGGTCCACCGCGGCGAGGCCGACAGCCTGATCTGCGGCGCCTTCGGGCAGTATTTGTGGCACCTCAACTATGTCACTCAGGTCCTCGCCACGCCCGAGCTGCGCCCAGTCGGCGCGCTCAGCCTGATCATCGAGCCCCAGGGGAACCTCTTCGTCGCCGACACCCAGGTGAACCCCGAGCCCTCGCCCGACCAGATCGCCCAGACCGCCCTGGCAGCTGCCCGCCATGTCCGCCGCTTCGGGGTGGTCCCGCAAGTGGCGCTGTGCTCCCAGTCGCAGTTCGGCAATGTCGACACCGAGGCCGCCCGCCGGATGCGCGGGGCGATGGAGCGGCTGGAGGCGCGGGAGCCCGACTTCGCCTTCGAGGGCGAGATGTCGGTGGACCTCGCCCTCGACCCCGACCTGAGGGCGCGGATCTTCCCCCAGTCCCGCCTGACCGAGCCCGCCAACGTGCTGATCTTCGGCTCCACCGACGCGGCGGGGGCCGCGCGCAACATCCTGAAATCCCGCGCGGGCGGGCTGGAGGTGGGTCCGATCCTCATGGGCATGGGAAACCGCGCCCATATCGTGACGCCCTCGATCACCGCACGCGGGCTTCTGAACGTGGCCGCCCTCGCCGGCACCCCGGTGGCGCATTACGGCTGACCGCCCCCCGAAATCCGCCCCCGCCGGTCGCCGACGGCTAAACCCGACCCCAAGAGAGGCCGCAGGCAATCTCCGATGTCCCGCACGCTCCCCGGGAAGGGACGACCCCGGCGGGGGTCGGCGCCTCGCCGTGCTCACCACCAACGCCGCATGCGCCGCAGCCGTCGCCAGTCCTGTTCGGCCGCCGCAAGCGCCTGTTCGGCCTGCCGGGCGCGCTCGGCTCGCCCCTCCTCGCCGAGCCGGGCCTCGGCCACCGCAAGGTCGTTGAGCGTGCCCAGCGCCTCCTGCAATCGCTTGAGCCGCTTCAGAAAACGCCGCTGGCGCCGTCCGGGCCAGAGCGGGGCGAAGAAATCCGTCAGATACCGCAGGGCCTTCAGCTCCTTCCGGAATCCGTGGCGCGACTCGGTATCCATATGCGCCACCTGCGTGCCATAGGAGCGCGCGGCGTCCCAGGCCCCATCCAGCGCGTCGGCCGCGGGCGCCTCGATGGGCAGGGCCGCGCGCCGCCGAGCACTTCGGCGCCACCAGCGCTTGCCTTCGGTCAATTCACCCACGCGGCCTGCGAATTCCTTCGCCGATCGTTCAACCAGCTCCGCGCGCACATGGGCCCGCGCCTTCCCGGCCTCCTGCGCCAGAACCTCCGCCGTCTCGCCATCGGCGGCCGTCAGGGCCAGGACATCGGCGTCCCGCACCTCGCCCAGCAGCCGGAACAGGGCTCGCGCCTCCGCCGCCACCGCCCGGCGAGGCCGGCGGCGCAGGAAGGGCCGAAACGCCCCCAGCGCGGTGCGCAGGCGGCGCAACGCGACGCGGGCGCCATGCGGCCCCTCGGGATCGTCCGAGCGCATCACGCGGACATGGTGGCGCGCGAAATCCTCGGCGCAGGTGTCCAGCACCTTGCGCACCGCCGCATGGCTGGCGAGTCCAGGGGCCAGCGTGGCACGGCTCTGGCGCGGTTCGTTGGCGGGCATCGCGACTCCACCTCCCTGCTGCATATGGCCATGGCCCCTCCGCGACCCAAGGCCCGCGCCCCTCGCATGACCCTTTTCCTGCGCCACATTGACGTTGCAGCCGTAATCGCCTAAGTCCAAGTCACCCGCCGCATGGGGCGTCGGGTTTTCCCGGGGCGCCCGGACATCTGCGTCCCAACCATCTTGCGGTCCGATACCGCACCGACTGGACGCACATGACCCAATTTACCGACCTCGCGCTGGACCCCGCGGTCCTCACGGCCGTGGCAGACGCCGGCTACACCACACCCACCCCGATCCAGGCCCAGGCCATTCCGTCTGCGCTCGAGGGCCGCGACGTGCTGGGCATCGCCCAGACAGGCACCGGCAAGACCGCCTCCTTCACGCTGCCGCTGATCACGCTGCTGATGAAGGGGCGGGCACGGGCGCGGATGCCGCGGTCGCTGGTGCTGGCACCGACCCGGGAACTGGCCGCGCAGGTGGCCGAGAATTTCGACATCTACGCCAGGCACACCAAGCTGACCAAGGCGCTGCTGATCGGCGGAGTCAGCTTTGGCGAGCAGGACAAGCTGATCGACCGCGGCGTCGACGTGCTGATCGCCACCCCGGGCCGCCTGCTCGACCATTTCGAGCGTGGCAAGCTGCTGCTCACCGGCGTGCAGATCATGGTGGTGGACGAGGCCGACCGGATGCTCGACATGGGGTTCATCCCGGACATCGAGCGGATTTTCTCGCTGACGCCCTTCACCCGCCAGACCTTCTTCTATTCCGCCACCATGGCGCCCGAGATCGAGCGGATCACCAACACCTTTCTGTCGGCCCCCGCCCGGGTCGAGGTCGCGCGGCAGGCCACCGCCTCCGAGACCATCGCCCAGAGCCTGGTGACGGTCGACGCCACCCGCCGCGACGTGGCCTTCAAGGCCAAGCGCGCCGCCCTGCGCGACCTGATCCGGTCCGAGGGCGATGCCTGCCGCAACGCCATCATCTTCTGCAACCGCAAGGTGGATGTCGATGTGCTGGCGAAATCGTTGAAGAAGCATGGCTTCGACGCGGCACCGATCCACGGCGATCTGGACCAGTCGGTGCGCACCCGCACTCTGGAGGCGTTCCGCGACGGCGCGCTCAAGCTGCTGATCGCCTCCGACGTGGCCGCCCGGGGCCTCGACATCCCCGATGTCAGCCACGTCTTCAACTTCGACGTACCCACCCACCCCGAGGATTACGTCCACCGTATCGGCCGCACCGGCCGCGCGGGCCGCGACGGGCGTGCCTTCACCCTGGCGACCGGCGCGGACGACAAGCTGGTGGCTGCGATCGAACAGCTGTTGCAAAAGCCGATCCCGCGGATGTCTGCGTCCGAGGGGGGCGGCGAGGCGACGGCCAACGGGGCGCCCGACCTGCCCTGGCGCGGGGCCGCCGAGGGGGGCGGATCGTCGTCCCGCAGCAGCCGGTCGCGCCGCAGTCGCAAACCGACCCCTGCGGCGGCGCCTGAGACCCCCGTCACAGAGGCCCGGGCCCCGGCCATGGAATCCCGAGGTGCTGCTGCCGAGGCCGAGCGGATCGAAGCGGCGCCGGTCGCAGCGGCGCCGCTCCCTGCGGAGCGCC
>SKMM01000055.1 GCA_007121055.1 Paracoccaceae bacterium
CGCGGGGGCCGGCGGCGGACGTCGAGGTGGCGCTGGAGGTCGGGGCCGGGGCGGCGCTGGACTGGTTGCCGCAGGAGACGATCCTGTACGACCGGGCGCGGCTGGCGCGGCACACGCGGGTGGAGATGGCGGGCGACGCGCGGCTGGTGTGGGCCGAGATGCTGGTGCTGGGGCGCGCGGCCATGGGCGAGCGGGTCTCGGATCTGGCGTTCCGGGACCGGCGGGAGGTCTGGCGGGGCGGGCGGCTGGCGCTGCTGGAGCCGGTGCGGATGGAGGGGGTGCCGGAGGGGCCGGCGCTGACCGGAGGCGCGCGGGCGCTGGCGAGCGTGGTGATGATGGCGCCGGGGGCGGAGGATGCGTTGGGGTCCGTGCGCGCGGTGCTGCCGGAGGGGGTGGAGGCCGAGGGAGTGGAATCTGGCGCCTCGGCCTGGGACGGGCGGGTGGTGGTGCGGATGCTGGCCGCCGACGGGCTTGCGATGAAGCGGGCGGTGGCGGGCGTTCTGTCGGTGATGCGGCGGGGCGCGCCCCTGCCGCGGGTGTGGCAGGTCTGAGGGGCCGGGCGGCCGTGGACACAGGAACAGGAGGCGCAGGGATGCAAGACAGCAGGAGCGGCGCGGGCGTGGGCCGTGCGGAGGGTCGGGCATGAACCTGACGCCGCGGGAAAAGGACAAACTGCTGGTCAGCGTGGCTGCCATGGTGGCGCGGGGGCGGCTGGCGCGGGGGGTGAAGCTGAACCACCCCGAGGCGATCGCGCTGATCACCGACTACGTGGTGGAGGGCGCGCGGGACGGCCGCTCGGTCGCCGATCTGATGGCCGCCGGCGCCACGGTCGTGTCGGCCGAGCAATGCATGCCGGGCGTACCCGAGATGATCCACGAGGTGCAGGTGGAGGCGACCTTTCCCGACGGCACCAAGCTGGTGACGGTGCATCACCCGATTCGCTGAAGGCCCCGATTCGCTGAAGACTTGGCGTCGCCCTCGGTGCCGAAGCCCGGTCGGGAGGGTCCGGTTCACGGGGGCAGGGTGTCGAGGCTCGGTCTTCAGCCCCGGCTGGTGGGTGCGGTCGGTGGGGACTGACCGTCCCGAAGCCCGCCCAGCGGCTCCGTGGTCGGGGACAGGCGTCGGGGCAATCGCTGAGCTGTTGCGCGGCGGGGCCGGGGCGGGGCTGCGGGGGGCACGGTTTTCCTTGCCTTGCCGGGCTGGGGGGGCAGAGTGGGGTGGACGGCCGCGCCCGAAGACGGCCGCACTGGATCTCAGGGGAGGGACGCGCGATGTGCAATGCCTGTGTGACCGAAGCGGTGAAGCGGCGGATGCTGTCGCGGCGGGACCTGTTCCGGGCCTCGGCCGGCGGGGTGGCCGCGGCGGCGGTGGGCACGATGGCCGCCCCGGCCGCGCTGGCGCAGGGGGCGCGGCGGGTGACGGACATGACCCATCTGTTCTCGCCCGAGTTTCCGACCTTCAGCGGCACTCCCGGGGTGGAGCTGGCGCCCTATGCGGAGTTCGACAGCGAGGGCTACGCGGCCTTCATGGTCACCGCGGACGAGCACACCGGCACGCATATCGACGCGCCGTTGCATTTTTCGCAGGACGGGCTGAGCGTGGACGAGATCCCGCTGGAGAGCCTGGTGGTGCCGCTGTGCGTGGTCGATATCCGGGCGCGGGCGGCCGAGGACCGGGACACGCGGGTGACGCCCGACGACCTGCGCGCCTGGATCGCCGAGCATGGCGACATCCCCGAGGGGGCCTGCGTGGCGATGAACTCGGGCTGGGCGGCCCGGGTGGGGACGGGCAGCTTCCGCGGCGACGAGACGGGGCTGCATTTTCCAGGCTTCCATGTGGAGGCGGCCGAGATGTTGCTGGAGGAGACGGGGGCGGCGGTGCTGGCGGTGGACACGCTGTCGCTGGACCATGGGCCGTCGGCGGATTTCGCGACGCATTTCGCGTGGCTCGCCTCGGGGCGCTACGGGATCGAGTGCATGGCGGGGCTGGACGAGGTGCCCGCCACGGGGGCCACGCTGATGGTGGGCGCGCCGAAGCTGCGGGGCGGCACGGGCGGGCAGGCCCGGGTGATCGCGCTGCACTGAGGGGGAGGCCGGGATGGGCGCCGCGGGGGCGAGGCGAATGGAGGGCACCGGCCACCGTGAGGCCGAGCCCTTGGTTGCGCCGGTTGGCCCTGGCGCCTTTGCCATGCGCGGGCGGCCTCGCCGGGCAGGGGACGGGGCGAGGGCCCCGCGGTCTGCCGCCGGGTCGCGCGGCCAGGGTGGGCTCGTGTCAGGCGGCGGGGAGGCGGACCTTGCGCAGGTAGGGGAGGATTTCCTCGACCTCGCCGTATTTCGCGCGGGCGGCCTCGGTGGTGATTGTGGCGGGCACGATGGCGTCGGCGCCGGGGTGCCAGTCGGCGGGCATCGCCAGCCCGTGGCGATCGGCGGCCTGGAGCGCGTCGAGGGCGCGGACGATCTCGGCGAAGTTGCGGCCCACGGTCATGGGGTAGCTCATGGTCAGGCGCACCTTCTTCTGCGGGTCGATGATGAAGACCGCGCGGACGGTGGCGCTGTCGGCCGGGGTGCGGCCGTCGGGCAGGTGCGCCTCGGCCGGGAGCATGTCGTAGGCCTTGGAGACGGCGAGGCCCTCGTCGGCGATGATGGGGAAGGCCAATTTGGTGCCGCAGACGGTCTCGATGTCGCCGATCCAGCGCAGGTGCTCGTCGAGGCCGTCGACCGAGACGCCGATGACCTTGGTGTTGCGGGCCGCCCACACGTCGGCCAGTTGCGCCACGGCGCCGAATTCGGTGGTGCAGACCGGGGTGAAGTCCTTGGGGTGGCTGAACAGGATCGCCCAGTGGTCGCCGATCCAGTCGTGGAAGCGGATCTCGCCCTGGTTGGTGCGGGCCGTGAAGTCGGGGGCGGTGTCGTTGATGCGCAGGGTCATGGTGTCTCCTTTCGCTCGGTTGGGACCGAGGTAGGGGCGCGGGGCCGGCCTGTCAGCCCCGGGGCCGGGGCGCGGGGCGATCACAATCTCTGGTGCGGGGCAGAGGGGAGCGGACGATGAAACCGGGGGAAATCCTGCCCGCCGAGGGCGAGATCGAGCTGAACGCCGGGCGGGAGGCGGTGGTGCTGCGGGTCGCCAACACCGGGGATCGGCCGGTGCAGGTGGGCTCGCATTACCATTTCGCCGAGACCAATTCGGCGCTGGAGTTCGACCGGGAGGCGGCGCGGGGGATGCGGCTGGATATTCCGGCGGGCACGGCCGTGCGGTTCGAGCCGGGCCAGAGCCGGGATGTGCAGCTTGTCGCCTATGGCGGAGATCGGCGGATTTACGGGTTCAACCAGGCGGTGATGGGCCCCATCTAGAGGGGGCCCCATCTAGAGGGTGTACCGTTCCAGTCCGAGGGGAGACGAAAGATGGCCAAGGTCACGACACCGTGGGAGATGTGGCGCGATGGCGTGCTGCTGTGGGTTCGGGTGGGCCAGGCGCAGGCCGAGTTGGCGATGCGGATGTGGCGTGTCGCGGGGCTGTCCACAATGGATCGCGACGTGAAGGCGCTGTGTGAGGCCGCTTCGCACGCCGCCGATGTGCCGGACCCGGTGCCGGCGAAGCCCGCTAAGGCGCGCAAGACGTCCGAGGCGGTGAAGTCCGCAGCAGACCCGGAGCCGGCCGCCGCCCGATCGAACTCCAACCCCGCATTGGCCTCGGC
>SKMM01000133.1 GCA_007121055.1 Paracoccaceae bacterium
CCGGATGATAGCCGGGCCTGCCGGTCCGCGCCGGCGCGGACCGCGCGAAGCCAAGGTCGGGCAGATCGAGCTCGTCGACAAACAGATCGACCACCCGGACCAGGCTGTCCTCCCCGATCCAATCCTCAAGCCGGTCTGGAAACAGCACCGTCTGTTCCCGCGCGACCCCCTCGATGAACCCCGCCATGCAACCCCTCCCACCACGTCACAAGGGTACCACAGCACCACGGGTTTCCACACAGCCTCGGCCGAATGCCGACGTTAACACTTTTCCTGTGCCCTGATCCGACATACCAACTACGTGCCGAGAGGCATTTGCTCAATATTTTGGAGAGTTGAGGCAATACTCATACGAATTCTGCGCGAAACCAGACTCGTCCGCTCGGCGAGATTTCTGCGCGAACTCCTCGGCTGTCGCCGCAGTCTGGATGCACTTCTGGACGAGCATCTGCGAGACAACGGGCAAGAGCGACCAGCGCTGGTGATCTTGGGCCCGACCAGGATCGGAAAGTCCACGGTTGCCGCCGGGGTCGCCCGTGCTCTGGGGCTGCGGCATGTGCAGATGGACGACCACACCTACTGGTGGCACAAACCCGAACATGAGGCACAGCCCCTGGTATTCCTGCGCGAGCGGGAAGCGCGGCGCCTCGCCGGGCGCATCATGCGCCAAGCCGAGGGGAGAAAGGCAGTGATACTTGACTCCTATATGCTGCTTTCGGCTCTGACCTCGGCGCCCAGGGCCTGTGCCGACTGGATACGGGAAGGGCGGATTGTCGTCCTCTCAAGCGATGCCAGCCTCGATGACAGACTGGCTGCGATCCACAGCCATCGCAGCGTCGGCCGGTGCTGGACCTCAGGCCTCACCGCCGAGCAGGTCAGGCAGGTGGCGCAGCGCAGCGTCCGAGAATGCCGTATGGTCAACGACCTCGCCGAACGGTACGACTTTCCAGTGCACATGCTGGACCCCCACGCCTTCGAGGCGTCGGCCCGTGCCGCGGCCGACCGGATCGGGCGTCTGGTGTCCGGTCAAAGCGCCCCATGAAGATTGGCGGCGGATCGAGGCCCTTCGCCCGCGTTGTCAGCCCGCCAGCCCGTCAGCCGAAGCGGCCCGAGACGTAATCCTCGGTCTGCTTCTTCTTGGGGTTCGTGAAGATGCGGTCGGTGTCGCCGTATTCGATCAGTCTGCCCAGATACATGAAGCCGGTGTTGTCGGACACGCGGGCGGCCTGCTGCATGTTGTGGGTGACGATGACGATGGTGTAGTGGCCGCGCAGCTGGTGGATCAGCTCCTCGATCTTCAGCGTGGCGATGGGGTCGAGCGCCGAGCACGGCTCGTCCATCAGCAGAACCTCGGGGTCCGAGGCGATGCCGCGGGCGATGCACAGGCGCTGCTGCTGGCCACCCGACATGCCCAGCGCGCTCTCCTTCAGCCGGTCCTTGACCTCGTCCCACAGCGCGGCCGAGCGCAGCGCCCGCTCGCAGGTCTCGTCCAGCACGGAGCGCTTGGTCACCCCGTCCACGCGCAGCGGATAGACGACATTGTCGTAGATCGACATGGCGAAGGGGTTGGGCTTCTGGAACACCATCCCCATGCGCTTGCGCAGGGCGATCACGTCCACGCCCGGCCCGTAGATGTCGAAATCCCCCACCCGGATCTCGCCATCGATGCGCAGGTCGTCGATCAGGTCGTTCATCCGGTTGAGACAGCGCAGCAGCGTGGACTTGCCGCAGCCCGACGGCCCGATCAGCGCCGTCACCGCCCCCTTCTGGATCTCCATGTTCACATCGTACAGCGCCTGGGACTTGCCGTACCACAGGTTGAAGTTGCGGATGTCGAGGGCCGAGCCCTGCCCGCCCTGGCGGACATGGTAGACGGTGGGTTCGGGGGCGGTGGCGACATTCATGGCGTATCCTCAGAACTGTCCGCCGGCATACTTGCGCTTCAGCCGGTTGCGGATGGTGATGGCGGTGGCGTTCATGGTCACGATGAGGGCCAGCAGCAGCAGCGTGGTGACGAACACCATGGGCTTGCCGGCCTCGGAGTTGCGCGACTGGAAGCCCACGTCGAAGATGTGAAAGCCCAGATGCATGAAACTGCGGTCGAGGTGGATGAACGGGAAGAACCCGTCCACCGGCAGCGCCGGCGCCAGCTTCACCACCCCCACCAGCATCAGCGGCGCCACCTCGCCCGCGCCCCGCGCCATGGCAAGGATCATGCCCGTCATGATGCCCGGCATCGCCTTGGGCAGCACCACGTAGCGGATGGTCTGCCACTTGGACGCCCCGCAGGCGAGCGAGCCCTCGCGCATCGACCGCGGCACCGCCGACAGCGCCTCCTCGGTGGCCACGATCACCACCGGCACGGTCAGCAGCGCTAGCGTCAACGAGGCCCACAGGATGCCGCCCTTGCCGAAGGTGGGGTTCGGTAGCGCCTCGGGGAAGAAGACCTGGTCGATGCCACCGCCCACCACGAAGACGAAGAACCCCAGCCCGAACACCCCATAGACGATGGAGGGCACCCCCGCGAGGTTGTTGACCGAGATGCGCACGATGGAGGTGATGCGCCCCTGCTTGGCGTATTCGCGCAGGTACAGTGCGGTGATCACCCCGAAGGGCGCCACGAACACCACCATCAGCAGCGTCATGGTCACCGTGCCGAAGATCGCCGGCAGCACGCCGCCCTGGGTGTTGGCCTCGCGCGGCTCGGTCGACAGGAACTCCCACCAGCGGGAGAAATAGATGCCGATCTTGTCCACCACCCCGATGGCGTTGGCGGGGTAGAAGCGCACGATCTGGCTCAGCTCGGTCTCGACCTGGGCCCCGCCAACTTCCTCCAGAATGACCCGGTTGCGGCGGTCGACCTCGCGGATCTGGGCCACGCGGGCCTGCAGATCGGCGAATTGCGCCTGGAAGCCTTCGATATTGGCCTGTGCCTCGGCCATCTGCGCCGCGGCCTGGGGGCTGTCCTCGCCATGGCGCAGGATGGCGCGGCGCTGGGCCAGCCGCTCCTGCTCGATGCGGTGGTTGAGGCCACCGATCTCGCGCCGCTCGATCCGGCGGATCTCGTTGAAGCGTGACCGCGCGGCGGCCTGCTCGGCGCGCATCAGCCGCAGGTCGAAGTCGCGCGGCTCGCCGTCGATCACCAGGCCCGCGACGCGGCCCACGAAGGGGCCCCATTGCTGGCGCTCGAACAGGAGGAAGTCCTCGGGGTAGGTGACCCCGGCCACCTCGAAATCCGACACCCAGCGAAAATCGTCGCCGTAGATGTCAAAGTTCGCCGTGCGGTAGAGGATGCGCTCGGAAAACCCGTCATTGGCCGCGACGAAGGCGCGCTGCGCGTCGTCGAGCCGATCGAGCACGTTGTCCCCGGGCCGGAAGACGCCCGACCGCGTGGGCTCGCCCGCGATCACCGTGCCGTCGCGCAGTTCCACCTGGGCGATGGGCTTGGGCCAGAAGGTGGTGAAGCCGTTCCAGGCCACCATGGTCAGGAAGGCCGCGATCAGGATGATGCCCAGCGCCAGCGCCCCGCCGAAGGCCCAGAGCGCGGGCTCACCCACCGCCGACAGGTCCGCCGAC
The DNA here is from genome assembly GCA_007121055.1 of Paracoccaceae bacterium. GTDB lineage: Bacteria > Pseudomonadota > Alphaproteobacteria > Rhodobacterales > Rhodobacteraceae > Rhodobaculum. The sequence goes on from SKMM01000133.1 coordinate 3,577, forward strand.
AGCACCCGCACCCGGCGGCCGCGGCCGGTGCCGCCAGCCACCGACTCCCTGGCCGCGACCCCGGCCACCTCGAAATCCGACACCCAGCGAAAATCGTCGCCGTAGATGTCAAAGTTC
>SKMM01000111.1 GCA_007121055.1 Paracoccaceae bacterium
TCCTCGAGGAAGGCTTCATGTTCGACGGCTCGTCCATCGCCGGGTTCAAGAGCATCGAGCAGTCGGACATGAAGCTGATGCCCGACACCGAGAGCGCCTACATGGACCCGTTCTATGCGGAGAAGACGCTCTGCATCCATTGCTCGGTGGCCGAGCCCGACACCGGCGAGGCCTACAACCGCTGCCCGCGCTCGGTGGCCGAGAAGGCCGAGGCCTACCTGAAATCCACCGGGATCGGCGACACCGCGTTCTTCGGACCCGAGGCCGAGTTTTTCGTGTTCGACGACGTGCGGTTTTCGGTCGCCATCAACAAGGTCTCGTACCACGTTGATGCGGTTGACGGATCCTGGAACACGGACACCGAGTACGAGACCGGCAACCTGGGCTTCCGCGGCGGCGTGAAGGGCGGGTACTTCCCGGTGAACCCCACCGACCACGGCATGGACATGCGCAACGAGATGCTGTCCACCATGAAGCAGATCGGCATGAAGGTGGACAAGCACCACCACGAGGTGGCGTCCAACCAGCACGAGCTGGGGCTGATCTTCAGCTCGCTGAAGAAGCAGGCCGACGAGCTGCAGAAGTACAAGTACGTCATCCACAACGTGGCGCATGCCTATGGCCGGTCCGCGACCTTCATGCCCAAGCCCATCAAGGGCGACAACGGCACCGGCATGCACGTCAACATGTCGATCTGGAAGGACGGCAAGCCGGTCTTCGCCGGCGACAAATACGCCGACCTGAGCCAGGAGGCGTTGTGGTACATCGGCGGCATCCTCAAGCACGCCAAGGCGCTGAACGCCTTCACCAACCCTTCGACGAACAGCTACAAGCGGCTGATCCCGGGCTTCGAGGCCCCCGTGCTGCTGGCCTATTCCGCCCGCAACCGCTCGGCCTCCTTCCGGATCCCGTGGGCCGAGAGCCCGAAGGCCAAGCGGGTCGAGGCGCGGTTCCCCGACCCCTCGGCGAACCCCTACCTGTGCTTCGCGGCGCTGCTGATGGCGGGCCTCGACGGGATCAAGAACAAGATCGATCCCGGCGAGCCGGCGGACAAGGACCTCTATGACCTGCCGCCCGAGGAACTCGCGAACATCCCCACCGTCTGCGGCTCGCTGCGCGAAGCGCTCGGCGCGCTGGAGGCCGACCACGAGTTCCTGCTGGCGGGCGACGTGTTCACGAAGGACCAGATCGAGAGCTACATGGATCTGAAGTGGGAGGAGGTGTACAACTACGAGCACACCCCGCACCCCATCGAGTTCCAGATGTACTACGGCTGCTGAGATCGGGAGGACCGGGCGCCGGCAGGGATCCTGCCGGCGCCGCATCTCTTGCCGGACTGGGCCAATGAAGGACCTTGTCCGGCGGATTTGCCTGAAGCTTCTGAAGATCATCGACCAGAAGCGGTATTACGCGATGAACTCGCACGACAGGAGATGCCCGAGATGCGGGCATTTCGGCGTGTGCTATCCTTTCGGTCATTATTGCGTGCGCCCGGATGCCTCGTGCGGCCGCTGCGGCCCGTTGGAGCGTCACAGGCCGGTCAAGATCCGGGCGATGGACAACCCCGGGTGTGGTCGCGGGCAGCCGGGCGCTTCATTTCGCTCCGGAGCCACCGGTCGTGCGCATGGCCCGTGAGGCTGCTGCCGCGAACGTCACAGCCGATCTCTCCGGCCGCGCGGTGGACGTCGCCTGGAACATCGAGAGCATCGACGCGCCCGACGACAGTTTTTACGGGCTCATCTGCATCCATCTGCTGGAGCATGTCGATGCCCGCCGGGCGCTCTCTGAAATGCGGCGGATCCTGACGCCGGGTGGCGCCGCACTCGTGATGGTCCCGCTGTACGAGGGCCTGGACCAGAGCTATCGCAACCCCGAGGCGGCGGCCGGACCGGATCGTGATCGGTGGCTGCACTTCCATCAGCATGATCACGTCCAGCTTCTGGGCCGCGCCGTTCGCGACCTCCTGTCCGCGACGGGGTTTGAGGTCGGGGAGTTCGTGGCGACGGGGAGCGCGGCGGCGAAGCATGGCCTCGTGCCCGGCGAAAGGGTGTTCGTGCTGCGCTGATGTATCGGGTCTGCGACGGGTCGAGCGTTCGGCGCCGTTGCGGATCGCGCAGGCCCGGGGCCAGAGGGCCGGGCGGCGTGTGTTCTGGATCCCTCGGCCGGAGGGGTCGGCCTGTGCGGGGCTGCGGATTGCGGATGGCTACGGCCGCTGGTCGGGCCGGTGTCGGCGCGACGGGGGCCTGCGGGGCCCGATTGCGGTTCGCGGTCCGCGGGACCTGCGGTTGGGCGCGGGGCCCCGGGGGGAGGCGCCTGCGGCGGGAGCGCCGGGGAGGCTCCCGGGTGGTCTGCGGATTGGCGGGGTCCGCCCGGGCTGCTAGGAAGGGCGCATGTTGCGGCTGTTTCAACTGTTCGGCCGGGGGGCCGCGATGGCGGCGCTGGATGACGCGCTGCGGGCCTCGGGCGTGCACCCGCTGCTGGTGCCGGAGGCGGTGAAGCTGACGGTGCTGCGCGAAGAGCGGCGTGCCGGGCGTGGCGAGGCTGCGCTGGGCCCGGCCGCGGCGCTGCTGGGCTATTGCATGCTGGGGCACGCGGGCTTTGCCGAGGCCAATGGTGCGGCCGAGGCCGAGGCGGCGGAGGCCCGGCTTGAGGCCGCGATGGAGGCCGGCGGGTCGGAGGATGCGCGGCTGGTGCTGCTGGCCCTGCACGCGGGCCTTCTTGCCCCCGAGATCGCTGCGCGGGTGGAGGCCGAGGAGGGCTGAGGGCTCGCGAGTCCGCCTGGGGTCGAAAGGCCGGGTCAGGGGGCCCGGGTGGCGGGCTGGTTGGAGCGATGCCCGGGCACGGCGGTTGCAGCGCCCGGGCAAGCTGGTAGCTGTGTCGGTTGAGCCCGCCCTGCCCTGTCCCGACCGAGCCCTGCCATGCCCCGCCCCCTTCCCATCGACGCGGTGCTGCCGGAGGTCCTGGCGGCGCTGCGGGCGGCCGGGCGGGTGGTGCTGCAGGCCCCGCCGGGGGCGGGCAAGACCACCCGCGTGCCGTTGGCGCTGCTGGAGGCAGTGCCCGGTCGGATCGTGATGCTGGAGCCGCGCCGGCTGGCGGCCCGGGCCGCGGCTGAGCGCATGGCCGAGACGCTGGGCGAGCCGGTGGGCCGGACCGTGGGCTACCGCATCCGCGGCGCGGCGCAGGTCTCGGCCGTCACCCGGATCGAGGTGGTGACAGAGGGCATCCTGACCCGGCGCATCCAGTCCGACCCGGGGCTGGAGGGCGTGGGGGCGGTGATCTTCGACGAGATCCACGAACGCTCGCTCACCGCCGATCTGGGGCTCGCGCTGGTGTGGGAGGTGCGCGGCGCGCTGCGCCCCGATCTGTGGGTGGCCGCGATGTCGGCCACGCTGGAGGCGGGCCCCGTCGCGGCCCTGATGGACGGCGCCCCGGTGGTGACGGCCCAGGGCACGGTGCACCCGGTCGAGACGGTCTGGCGCGACCGGCCACTGCCGGCGGGGGCCCGGCTGGAGGCCGCCATGGCCGACCAGATCGCCGGGGCGGTGGCCGCGCTGCTGGACGACGCGCCGGTGGTCAGCGCCGAGGGCCGGGCATTCGCGGTGGAAACCCGCTGGCTCGACCGTCCGCTGCCGGCCGGTGTGCGCCTGGAACAGGCCGCCGCCGATCTGGTGGCGCAGGCGGTGGCGGAA